>JAZQMR010000197.1:0-5455 GCA_045543505.1 Acutalibacteraceae bacterium
ACCTATGCCTCCCGGTGCATCGAGAACGAAATTTTGATGTTCTTGCGAAAAAGCTCGCAAATGAAAAATGAGGTCTCCATCGACGAACCGCTAAACGTGGATTGGGACGGCAACGAGCTGCTTTTGTCGGATATTCTTGGCAGTGAGCAGGATATCGTTAACAAGCGCATTGAGCAAGAGGTCGAGTGTCAAGTTTTGCTCAATGCTGTGTCGAAACTTTCCAGCCGGGAGCGCAACATCATGGAGCTAAGGTTCGGCTTAGCCGGTAAGCAAGCGCATACGCAAAAGGAAGTTGCCGACTCACTGGGGATATCACAATCATACATATCGCGCCTCGAAAAAAAGATAATCGAGCGCCTGAAAAGAGACCTCGCTCTGGCCCTATCAAGATAAACCCGAAAAGGAACCTTGCCTAAACAAAGTACTATGTGGGGACCACTGAGACATTAGAAAACGGGAGTTCCCTAAGTGAGCATTTTCCTTTGAGCTAGCTGCCACTGCCGGGCCGCGAGGCCAAAGAAAATAAATTTTTATTTTCTTTGTGGCCCAGCACTCAACAACGTTGAGTGCTGGGCTGGCCGGAAGGCCCGCAAGGCCTTCCGGCGCCTCGCGGCTGTCAGATGCTCACCTAGGGCACTCTCTAGAAAACACTTGCCCCCTAATCTTATTTTTTTAGAATGTATCTTCTATAGCATATTTCAATAAGAGCACAGCAAAAAGCAACCAGACGATTTTATCTGGTTGCTGATTTTTTTATCGAATTATACGCCGACTTTATTCGGGTTCAATCTAACGCCGGGGCCCATGGTGGTGGACACAACGCAAGATCTGACATATTGTCCCTTTGCGGCGGCTGGCTTAGCCTTAACGATGGCGCCTAGAAGTGCATCAAAGTTCTCGAGCAGCTTCTCCTTGCCGAAAGAAACCTTACCGATTGGGCAGTGGATAATGTTTGTCTTATCCAAGCGATACTCAATCTTACCGGCCTTAGCCTCTTTAACAGCCTTTGCGATGTCCTGCGTAACTGTACCGGCTTTTGGGTTTGGCATAAGACCTCTCGGGCCAAGAACCTTACCCAAACGACCTACAAGACCCATCATATCTGGCGTGGTGATGAGCACATCAAAATCCATCCAGCCTTCGTTTTGAATCCTTGTGGTCATCTCCTCGGCGCCAACATAGTCAGCACCTGCCTCCTCGGCGAGCTTTACGTTGTCGCCCTTGCAAATCGCAAGAACCTTAACATTTTTACCGGTGCCGTTTGGCAATACAATCGCACCGCGTACTTGCTGGTCAGCGTGACGTGAGTCTACACCGAGCTTTACGTGAACCTCTACGGTCTCGTCAAACTTAGCAGTAGCCGTCTTGACGCAAAGATCCATAGCCTCATCGTTCTCGTATAATTTTGTTTTGTCAACTAGCTTTGCGCTGTCGACATATTTCTTACCATGTTTCATTGGTTTTCCTCCCTATTGAGTGGTAAAATCGGATTATTTCCTCCCACCCGGGTTAAATCAATCGACTACTTCGATGCCCATGCTACGTGCAGTTCCGGCGATCATACTCATAGCCGTCTCGACACTTGCAGCATTTAGGTCGGGCATTTTTTGCTCAGCAATCTTCTTGACCTGTTCGCGGGTAATTTTTGCTACCTTATTTTTATTCGGTACGCCTGAGCCACTTTCGATACCGCAAGCCTTTTTAATGAGAACTGCAGCCGGCGGAGTTTTCGTAACGAAAGTGAACGAACGGTCAGCATAGACCGTGATAACAACAGGAATAATCAAACCTGCGTCATTTTTTGTGCGATCATTAAATTCCTTAGTGAACGCCATGATGTTGACACCGTGCTGACCTAATGCCGGACCAACAGGTGGTGCCGGAGTAGCTTTACCAGCAGGAATTTGAAGCTTAATATAGCCGGTGACTTTTTGAGCCATTTTTTGCACCTCCAAAATTAGTGGTAAAATGCGGAACAAAATTAAAGTTTATTTGCTCCTCCCACGGTGGGGCCAAGTCTGCCCCATGCGTAATAGATTTGCTCAAAGATCTATTACAGCGACTAGTCCAATAACTCCACTTGAGCTAACTCAAGTTCGACGGGCGTATTACGCCCAAACATGTTGACAAGAACCTTAACGTAATCATTTTGCGTATCGAGTTCTTCTACGGTACCGACGCTATCCTCGAGCGGACCATCGATAATAACAACTTGATCTCCAACGTTGTATGAAACTTCCACAGATTTTTTCCCGATACCAAGCTTTTTAACTTCCGCCTCAGAGAGAGGAATCGGCTTGGAGGACGGTCCAACAAAACCAGTACAACCGCGGATATTTCGCACAACGTACCAAGTATCGTCGGTCATGACCATTTTGATGATAACATACCCAGGGAAGACTTTACGTTCGACATCACGTTTTTTATTATCTTTAATCTCGGTGACAGTCTCGGTTGGCACATACACTTCTTGAATCAAATCACGAAGACCATGGTTTTCGATAGTTTTTTCAAGATTCGATGCAACTTTATTCTCGTAACCGGAATAAGTATGCACGATGTACCATTTTGCTTCTTGTGGCATAGTTTCCCTCCGCCTGACGTTAGTGGGCAATATTCATGATAGAACCAAGGCCTAATGTCAGAAGAAAGTCAAACACACCGATAAAACTTGCCGCAAGGACAATCGACGACAACACGACGCCGGTATTTTTAAAGGTGGTTTTGATTGTAGGCCAAACGATTTTTTTCATTTCGTGCTTACAATCAGGAAAAAATTTGCCAATCCTTTGAATGATATTGGGTTTCTTCTCAGCATTTTTATTAGCAGCCATAGTTTTTACCCCTTCCGTCAAAATTACTTTGTTTCTTTATGCAAAGTATGTTTTTTGCAGAACCTGCAGTACTTGTTCATCTCAAGTCTATCAGGATCATTCTTTTTGTTTTTCATCGTGTTGTAGTTACGCTGTTTGCACTCTGTGCAGGCTAATGTTATTTTTGTTCGCATGTCGGCACCTCCCGGAAATCGGAAATTTTTAGCCTCCCTCGAAAGAGCACAAGAAACAAGCCCTTTATAGAGGTAGATATACTATAACATAATTTTCGCTAGCTAGTCAAGCCTTTTTTTGTTAAGTGAGTGCCTTGCTGGAAAGATTCAATCTGGCTTAGCAGCTCTGCGCGCGCCGCGAGGCGCCGAAGGCCCGTAGGGCCTTCGGCCAGCCAATCCCTCAACAACGTTGAGGGATTGGCCACAAAGAAAATAATATTTTCTTTGGCCTCGCGGCCCGGCTGGGGCAGCTAAGCCAATGGAAAATGTTCACTTGGATTACTATCTTTGGCAGCCCCCTAATCGAGCTGCTGGCGTATCAGCAGCATCATTTTGGTGCTAGGTCTTTTCCTGAAAAAACAAAATTTACAAAATTCTTGACAGCTGCATGTTTTTTTGTTATACTTAACCTGAACCTCAATTATTTATTTAGGAAAGGATTGATGTTATGGCAGAAAAGAAAAAGATAGAAGACACAACCAAAAAGGCCAACTTGGACGTGAGTGAAACCGCTCCAGTTAACGGTGGATACGGCGAAATGTTTAATTATGCACATTATCGCAGAGCTTGTCAAAACGAAGGTTTAATCCCATTTTCTTTCGACGAGTGGCTTCAATTGGGTTGTCCTTTGGAGCCAACGTTCAAAGAGCCAGATGATTAACTCTTTTGCCGGTACTACTTTGGTGCCGGCACTTTTTTTGCTTTTGGCGAGAGTACCATAATTAAACAGTTTGCTGCTCTCCCCTATTTGTTCTGCGCCGCATTTAGCGTGTCGGAGATAAAAGTACTCTTGCGCTTAATTTTCTCCGGCTTTATTTTTTTGCCTTTAAGTTTAAAGGCCTCTTTCATCGCAGATTTTAGCTCATCACTGACGGCTGCGCTAATTTTCTCCCTCGCTGACGGCTCCTCAATAGCGTTAAGGAATACAATCGTAATGATGCTTCTCGTGTCGAGGTCACCCGAGGCATAGAGATTGCTAAAGACAGTACACAGCTTTTTTAATTTATCCTTAGGCTCGCCACTCGTTAGGGTTTCTTTCACTAGCGGCAAGGCTTTTTCTCGCGCGAAGGTCACACTTCTGAAGTCCTCGTAGGAGTTTTTCTCCTCTTGTAGGGTCTCTTTCAGCTCCGGAAAAATACTTGCAATTCTGTTCATCAAGAATAGCGGGTTCACGTTGTTTTCCTCTTCGGTTTTTTTCTTCTTTTTCGCCGAGGACTTCTTGCTCGAATTTTTCACCGCTCCACCAAGTGTCTCCGCAAAATCTGCCGCGATATCTCTAGCCTCTCGCTCGGTGTCATTTTGCGGGTCAAAGAGCCAGGTGGATAAAACTTTCTTTGATGTTATATTGTCATCCTCAAGACAACACTCAAGCAGCTCGAACTTATTTTTATCGGCATCAAAAAAGACTTTGTAGCCGACCTCGCCCTTAACAAACAGGAGAACATTTTCTGCACCGTTAACCTTGGCAAAACCCCGCTTGGCTAGCACCTCCGCCAGCTTCTCATATATAATTTTAATCGCCTTGTTAATCATCGTATACACTCCTATGCGTTTTTCCACTTTATTTTAGCACATTGGCGCTAGAAATGTCATTATGATCTCAGTCAAAAGCAAGCAGTAGGTGAGTGCCGATAGTCTCAGTTGGATATGTGCAAACCGGCATCGCTAAAAAACAAGAAATTTTTCCAAAACAAATTTACTATAAAGTCGACTACGGTCGAAATAACTGCAAAAATCGCAATGCATCCACTTCGGATGAAATAGCGTTTTAACTCAAATGATATGTCTAGGTTGTCCGCTGAAAAAGCTAAACTCGACAACTTGTTGGACATACGAATTGCATCTTGAGTTGCTAACAAAATTGAAATTGATGAGATGAATGCTCCGGGCAAGAACATTAACGAGTGCAAAAGCAAACCTTTTAAGCCATACGATGAGTACAGATACACCTCTGACATTCCAATGCAAACCCCTCGCAAAAATGGGATAAATGTAGCAAAAGTAAAGCCATACAGCGACAGACCCATAAAAAAAGAGATAACCAAAAATAAAAATGTTGATGAAAGTGACGTAATTAAAAAGTCTAAATTAGACTTTGTTGCTCGCTCTTGAAGGTCGCTTGAGAATAAAATATTGATAAACTTTAGTGTGTTTTCATTTGCAAATTTCACTAACATTGAACCGCAAAAGATACCTAGTAATAAGCACACAGACAAAAAGACTAGTAACTTATTTTGAGATAAAAAGTCTTTAATACTGCTCTTTTTGCTCTTTCCGAAATCACCATTTATGCTAATCTTATACATAGACGTCCTCCGCGCTTGAAAATCTATCAAATCATATGCAGAAAAAAAGAAGAATATAACAATCGTTATACCCTTCTTAAGGTTAGTTGATAAATTTTATCCT
>JAZQMR010000198.1:0-7503 GCA_045543505.1 Acutalibacteraceae bacterium
TAAATATTATTTTCTTTGGCCTCGCGGCCGGCGGCTAATCAAAAGCTGCTTCTCAATCAGGGCACTCCCGGCACCTGCCAACCTTGACAGCAAGGCGGCGCTGCACTATAATTGTTACATTCTGGATGAAAACTCTTTAAAGGTGGTTGGAGCGACGATGAATAAGCAAACGCTACTCACGGACGAAGGACTTAAAAATCTCGAGGAAGAACTTGAAGAACTTAAGACGGTAAAACGCAAGGAAATTGCGGAGAAAATTAAGGTTGCGCTGTCGTTTGGAGACCTATCCGAGAACAGCGAGTACGACGAGGCCAAAAATGAGCAAGCTATCGTGGAGGCCAGAATCGCCTCGATAGAAAACATGCTCAAGAATGTGCAGATAATCGATGAGAAGAAGCTCGGCACGAAGGTTATTCATGTGGGTTCGAAGGTGAAGGTTCGCGACATCGAGTTTGATGACATTTGCGAATATAAGATTGTTGGCTCGAGCGAGGCTGACCCCGTTAATGGCAAAATCTCAGATGAGTCGCCGGTTGGTAAGGGGCTTATTGGTCACAAGGTTGGCCAGACAGTCGAGATCGATACTCCGGCGGGCGCAATGTCTTATGAGGTCCTGGAAATTTCTAAGTAAACTTTCTTGCGGGCAGCAACTCTCGATAGTCTGCCCGTAATTTTTATTGAATAAAAAGGAGCATGAAAATGGCTGAAAATAAAGAAAATTTAATTGTTGATGAAGCGACGCAAGAGCCCGATATTAAAGAGCTTTTGAAGATTCGTCGCGATAAATTGAGCTACTTGCAGGAGAATAATAAGGATCCGTTCGAGATTACCGTTTGCCCTCGCGACACCTATAATAAGCAAATCGTCGAGAACTTTGAGGCCCTCGAGAACACCGATGTTTGCATCGCCGGCCGCATTATGAGTTGGCGTGACATGGGCAAGGCGTGCTTCATGGATGTGCACGACAGCACCGGCCGTATGCAGGTTTACATCAAGATTAACGACATTGGCGAGGAATTCTATAATGAGCTCTCGAAGTGGGACATCGGCGATATCATCAGCGTTGAGGGCTTCGTCTTTAAGACTCGTCGCGGGGAGATTTCCGTCCACGCGAAGAAAATGACTCTTCTCTCGAAATCGCTTCTGCCCTTGCCGG
Source organism: Acutalibacteraceae bacterium (assembly GCA_045543505.1). Taxonomy (GTDB): domain Bacteria; phylum Bacillota; class Clostridia; order Oscillospirales; family Acutalibacteraceae; genus CAG-557. The sequence goes on from JAZQMR010000198.1 coordinate 1,157, forward strand.
ACAAGTTCCACGGCCTCAAGGACACCGACTTGCGCTACCGTCAGCGCTATGTCGACTTGATTATGAATCCGGACGTCAAAAACACCTTTGTAAAGCGCAGCACAATAATCCGTACGATTCGCAAGCATCTCGACGACAAGGGCTTCATCGAGGTGGAGACTCCCATCTTGAACACCATCGCTGGTGGCGCCGCCGCTCGGCCGTTCATCACGCATCATAACACCCTCGACTTGGACCTCTTCTTGCGCATTGCGCCGGAGTTGTACTTGAAGAGGTTAATCGTCGGCGGCATGGAGAAAGTCTACGAGATTGGCCGGCTCTTCCGCAACGAGGGCATGGACATTAAGCACAACCCCGAGTTCACCTCCATTGAGCTGTACGAGGCTTACGTCGACTACAACGCCATGATGGAGCACACCGAAAACATCATCAACGCCTGCGCTCAGGCCGTTTGCGAGTCGGGTGTCGTTACATATCAGGGTGAGGAAATCAATCTTTGCAAGCCATTTAAGCGCATAACGATGATCGACGCTGTCAAGGAAGTTACGGGCGTTGATTTTGGCAGCTTCATGGGCGACGACGCTAGGGCTGTCGAGGTCGCAAAGCAGTTTGGCTTCGACACGAATAGCAAAAATACTTGGGGCGACATTCTAAATCTGACCTTCGAGGAGAAAGTCGAGGAGACGCTCGTTCAGCCGACATTCATCTACGACTACCCTGTTGAAGTTTCTCCGCTCACCAAGCGCAAAAAGGATAATCCAAGACTCGTCGAGCGCTTTGAGTTGTTCATCACTCGCCGTGAGATGGCCAATGCCTACTCCGAGCTGAATGACCCAATCGACCAGCGCGAGAGATTCTTGCATCAAATGGCTCTCCGCGAGGCCGGCGACGATGAGGCAAACTTGATCGATGAGGATTTCATCACTGCACTTGAATACGGTATGGCGCCAACTGGCGGTCTTGGCATCGGCATTGATCGATTAGTCATGTTGCTCACCGACAGCGCTTCAATTCGAGATGTGTTGCTTTTCCCGACGATGAAACCTAGAGAATAAGGTACAGGCCGCGCGGTATAGTGCGGCCTGTTTTGCGGAAGCTAGTTGACAAAGTGGATAAATTCAAAGCATTACTTGCGTTTTTTTGCACGTGGCGATATGATACTTGTGAATATGACAATAAGGAGGCATTTATATGTCGAAAGAACAAGCAAAGGGATTTTTTGAAGCGATCTCGAAAGACAAACAACTGGCCGATGAGGTCAAGGAAGTAGTGAGAGGACAAGCCACAAACCAGGAGAAAGCTAAGGAGTTACTTTCTTTGGCGAAGGCGCACAACTTTAATTTCACTGAGGACGAGCTGAAAAGGTCACTAAGTCGAGAAGATCTGGCAGACATAGCTGGAGGAAGCGAGCTTGGACAAGCCGTGGTAAGTGGTATTATGGCCAGTACGTTAGGCCTTGGTGGAACTCCAGCACCATTGCAACTGCCAATAGAACAACCGGCGGCCATTGTGCGGCAACAAGCCGGCAATGCGCAAAACCAAGGAGAAAATCAAGATGGCGAAAATGAAACTCCGCCGGCAGCAAACGTTGATGAAGACGTCAATGAGATCCGCGAGCGGACGCCGGAAGAGATTGCAGAGGACCAACAGAGAGAAGAACAACGCCGGCACGAGATTGAAGCAAGGCTAGCGCAAGGGCCGCTAGAGTTGGGAGATACTCAAGCATATTTCGATGGGTACGGTGATCGCTATGGAGACCAGCTCGCAGAGGCTGCCCGAGAAGTTGACGACAATGAGCTTCGGAATCGAATTAATCAGCTGAACACTCTGTATTATCGGTTGCTGTATGCGCCACAGAGCCAGGAGCTTATGGATAGGATACGAAATTACATAGCTACCGTTGGATTTACATTTGACAGTGGTACAGCTTCGCTGCAAGAGCAAATTTCTATTGCAGACGCTTTAATTCACGAGGCGGAGAAGATGCTGCAGAGTGCAGAACAGCAAAGAGGAGAAGAAATAAGAGAAGAAATCCAACAGGGGCTGGATACACTGGCGCTTATTCTGCAACGGACGCACACAGGTCTGCCTGGAGAGAATGAATTAGCACTTGAGATACAGAAATTTCTTGCAATGATTAATGATGACTTTACTGACGAGAACCTTGAAGGAATGAACAGCTTGCTTGACAGGGCGCGTGACATGATGCTGAATAGAGCCCGTGAGCATTCTCGTTTCGATACGGACCAAGAGCACATACGCAATAACGACTTACAACTGGCGCAGATGCTTGGCATCGACAAAGAGTACATACAAGAAAAGATAAAAAATAAAATTAAAATGTCGGCCAACGATATTACTGGAACGATAGAGCTTCCTGATGGTGATACCGTAACGTTTAACTTCATGGTCGGCTCCGGCACGCTGGTATTAACCGGCACAGGCAACACTGTGATTGAAAACCCCAATGAATCTGAGTTTTTTGTGGACCAGCTGAAAGAGGCAGGCATAGTCTTTAAGGTAGCAGATGCTTTTCGCAATTTGACGGAGGCTCAGCTACCAACACCTAACAATCCCTGGGGCGTTCGAAACCTAATTATTGGGGATGGGATTATTGGCGTTGGCAGACTTGCTTTCGTCGATGCTGTGGCTCTTCGCAGTGTATATTTTTTGGGGGCGGTTCGTTCTATTGAAAGCGAGGCTTTTTTCACACTTGGCGGAAGTCACTTGCACGAGGTTGGTTTTGCGCAGCCTGAGACTCTTGAGAGAATAGATAAAAGGGCTTTCCAGGCGAGCCAGAGTCTTTTGTCTATAAACATCCCGCAGAACGCTGACATACATGAATCTGCATTTTTAAGATGTGACAAGCTGAAAAAACAAGGCTGCCCGTACTGCAAGTCGTCAAAATAATGATATTCTTAAAGAAATCAAACAAAAAATAAAGGCAGGCCGCGCGGTTTAGTGCGGCCTGCTCTGCTGGCTACTGGATAGAACAGTCTAGGTAACGTTCGAGTTCTTCCTCGTCTTTTCTTTTTTTTTCAAAGTAAACAATCGCGGTAGCAACGGCTGCGGCAATCGTGGCGGCTGTGGCAACAATTGCGATGAGCAAGCCAAACCTATCATTTCGTCTCATGGCGGCACCCCCGTAACTTAATGAAAATATGATATCCAAAAATATCAAAAAAGTCAAACTTACAAACCTATGGCGCATCTTCGCGACAATTAATCCACAATTTTTAAGATGCGTTTGCTTGTTTTAAATATACATGTTACAATCGAAAATAAAAGAATTGCGGTGATGTGTGATGCTAAAACTGAGAAAGCTCGCAACGGTATTACTGGCAGGACTCGTTATTTTTGCATTGGGTTTGCCTGTAAAGGACACCCACTCACTTCCCACAACAGCTGATTCCTCGAAATTAATCCTCGATGGCGGTTTTGATGTTATCCCAGACGGTGCCGGCAATTTTTATATTTTGAGTTATAGCAACTATTCAGAGAATTGCAGCTTAACATATTGTAATAACTCTGGTGACACGCCGGTGCTCTCGTCCGATACCATCTCTGGAAGTCTTTCAAAGGGATATTTTGCAATTCGTTCTGCTTTTCCTTATGTGTATTTGTTTTATCCTACATCAATTATTCAGTTGCAAGTGTCATCTATGAGCTCTTCTACACAAAGCTATAGTTCAGGACTTAGTCTAGATACGACGAAATACTCTCAAGGTCTGGCTGTTGGCGCTAACAACGATGTTTTTATGTGCGCAAGCGACTCTAATTCTGTCAGCGTGTATACCCCCGATTTAAAGGCAGATACACAGCTTACTACGGATGGTACTATCGCCGCCATCACTACAGACCCATCTAATAACTACCTCTACGCTGCGACTAACGACAAGCTTTATCGCTATAAAATAGGTGACACGAACTATACTTTCGCAGATGTGTTTATCCCTCATGGGGTAGCTCCATTTAAGTTTCTAACCGATAGTCTTTTCATAACATCTGCCGGCAAGATTTACAGTCTAGAAAAGACTTGGGAAAAAAGCGATGTTCCTCCATCCATGCAGGTGACCATGGCAGATTACGATAAAGGCGTCGCCATTACTGGGTTTGACAATACTTCCATTTTGGCGAAAACTGCAAGTACCACGGTTTCTCGAGTAAGTTGTTCAGACGGGAAAGTCATTTGCTCAAAAACTTTCGACGACAAAGTGGTTGCTGTATCTACATCTGGCACTAAAACCATTGTCATAACTGATAAGGCTGGCGTAAAAAGCATTCATTTGGTTGCCGAAGAAGACTTTCCTACTCCCAAAGATGAGGAAGTAACACCCCCGGGAGGAGATGGAACAGATCCTGACAATCCTAATCCAGATACACCATCAGATCCTCTGGGGGGTACCACAATTGGGTCAACAGAGGGCTATGAAGTCGGAGAAAATGTTATCTCCAAAATTCCTGCAGGTACAACTTGGGGCACTTTACGCAACGGCCTCGAAGCTAACTATATTACGGTGGAGCTAAATGGCAAAGGCAACGCGACTACCTCGACTAAAGTTGCAACTGGTCACAAGATTACTTTCATTTTTGATAACGAACGAAAAGTCACAAAAACATTCACGCTCATCGTTGAGGGCGACGTGACTGGCAGCGGTAACATCTCCTCAAAAAGCATCTCTGCGCTCGCGAACCATCTTTTAGGCAAGTCGGAGTTGGATGGGGTGTTCCTTGAGGCGGCGAATTTGTCCGGCGACGGCGACCTTAGCACCGTTGATTTGCTCTTGATGTACAAGCAGACTCAAAAATAGCCGCGATTGGCCATGGAGGAGGGATTTGCATGGAGTGCCTGGTGATTCTCTACGACAAAGAGCAGATAAATAATATTTTGCCGATTTTCGCCTTTAAGCCCAAGAACGTCGTGATTCTCTACGACCGCAAGTACACCCCCTTTAAGAACATCGGCTACCTCAAAAAGGTTTGCACGGCGCGCTTCCCGCACATCCGCGTCGAGGCCCGAAGCTACGACGGCTTGAACATCGAGAACATTATGAGGACTTGCGTCTCCGTGATTCATCAGCATTCGGGGTGCTTCTTCAACATAACCGGCGCCGGCGAGTTCGGTGCCATCGGCGCGTATCAGGCCTGTAGGAAGACTTTTACGCCCATTTTCAAGATCGACGTCCTCGGCGAGAGGCTCATAAATGTGTTTGGCTGCCACTCGCTAGAGAAAAATTTCGTCATGCCCAAGCTCAACATCGAGAACATCTTCGCCCTGCACGGCGCGAGCATCACCGGCTACAACCACTCCAGCCCCTCCGCCGAGAACTTCGATAGCCTCCTTGAGTTTTGCAGTGCCGTCTTCGATGACGTCGAGGCCTGGAAAAACTTGTGTCTCTATCTGCAAACCGGCAACACAAATTTCTCGCAGGGCCACAACAATTTGTTCTTCCGCGCGCCTAGAGATATCTCAAAGGGCAACATAAAGGTCTCTCTGGGCAACTTTAAGCTGCTCGAGTTGGCACAAAAACTTAAGCTCATCTACAAGCTAAATGCCTCCGCCAACAAGGTCTCGTTCTTCTATCGCGACAAGAAAATTAAGTCCTACCTTTGCGATTTCGGCATCTGGCTCGAGCTCTTTTGTTATATAAACCTCAAGCGCAACAGGCTTTTCCACGACGTCCGCATGAGCGTGAAATTTGAGTGGAATAACACCAAGCGCAAACTTATGGAGATAACTAACGAGATTGACTTGACGTTTTTCTACGGTATTCACCCGTATTTCATCTCCTGCAAACTCTCAGAGCCCTCCGCCGACGCCTTGCGCGAGCTGAGTATGTATCCGTCGTACTTTGGTGGCGGCAACTCCAAAAGCGCGCTCGTCATCGTCAGCAAGGTCAACAAGGAGCGCTCCTACACCTACACGCGCGCCAAAGATATGGGCATCACGCTCATCGATGGTGCTATGATTAAAAAAGGCCGCTTCATCGAGGAGATAAAACGGTCACTGGGGATATAAAAGAGAATTGGATTAAGCAATAAGGGCGCCAAAGTTAGCCGCTCCATGTCGCCGGCCGGAGATAACACCTCCGGTCTTATTTTACTTTTGTTTTCCACGAATATGTTCGCTCCTCATAAGGTTGGGATAAGTGTGGGGCTGGTTTGAGCTTTTCATTCTTGTTTTACAGCTGAGTGCTAGCTGCGGCCGCGAGGCCAAAGAAAATAAATATTTTATTTTCTTTGTGCACCGGAATTCAACATAGTTGAATTCCGGTGTGGCCGAAGGCCCTACGGGCCTTCGGCGCCTCCCGGCGCCGCTGCGGGGAGCAACCCGCTTACCGCACTCC
>JAZQMR010000199.1:0-1568 GCA_045543505.1 Acutalibacteraceae bacterium
ACCATTTCCAATCAAATAAAATATAATCATACAACCAATAAATCTTCTAGCCATTTCACTGCCACTATTTATTTGGTTATCTAAGTATAATTTATTTCCTGAATCGCTGTATATAAATTCTTTACCTTTTGAACGTAAATACATTAGATATATTGTGTATATAGCTAAAGGAACACCAATAATTAAGCATATTGAAAATAAAATATTAAATAGACCCAATGTACAAAAATTCCATATGAATGAAAGCATTTTAATCACCTAGCAGAAAGTTTACTTGATTTTTTGTGTGAAGTCAATTCTTTTTAGCTTTACGGAAGGCGCGAAGGCGTCTATCTTTACGCAAACGCTGTTCACGTTCGACATCGAGGCGTTGACGGCGGCTCCACTCGGCAATTCGGGCGTTTCGGTCGCCATTATTCATGACGAGGTAAGGATTAACCATAAAATCGACAGATTCGAGAAGTTTAAGTTCATGAATGAGCAAATTATCCCTAAGGAACTTCAAATCGCGGAAAAGAGTAGGCTGACTCAAGTTTAAAACGCCGGCGAGCTGAATTTTGTCGATAATAAAGCCGCGAATGCCTTCATCGGGCTGATTGAGTGCTAGATAGAGAAAAGTTTTAAAGATAGAGGGTCTCGGAGCGTCATTAAGGATATTCCAAAGGCGATTTTCAATGTGAAGCAAGAAAAAACCTCCTCAAAGTGATTTGGAGGAGATTTTAGCAGAAATTTTAGTGGTTTGAAAGCGCAAAGTTAAAATTCTCATAAATGATAATTTTAGATTGGCGTTGATAACGATACCGCTGTTTCCGTTCGGCGTGATTGGACAGCTGAAATTTTTGTCGGAGAAAGCAATCGGCACGATGTTCAACTTAGCGATAAAAATTTTTGTGGTGGCGTTTATCTCCACGCTTTCGGTAAATATTTTGACGGGACTGGTAGACAATGCAAGAGAAACGGCGACATCGAGCGATTTCATTGGCAACATCAGCTATTTCTTACAAGTATTGTTGTACGCGCTGATTCTGTTCTACATGACGAAGAAAATTCCGGAGCTGGTGTCGGGACTTTTATCTGGTAATCCGTCATTGAGTGGCGGAAGTATGAAGGAAATGGCGATGAGTGTGGCTCGTGGCGCGGCAAATGCAGTTTCCAGAGGTGGCGGATTCGCAGGAGCGGTCGCTGGCGGCATGAAAGCATTGTCGGAGGCAGCCGGACCGATGGCGCAATACGGTGGCAAAGGAAATTTCGGAGCAAACGCGCTGAACTTTGCAAATGCGGCAGGCGGAAAAGCAATGTCGATGATGGGGCAAGCAGTAAAAGCGGGCACGAACGCGGCAATGTACAGAAATCCAGTTTATCAAAGTTATCAAGACGCAATTTCATTCTTGGGAAATAAATCAAACGGTCTATTGACTAGACCAAATGCAAATGGCGGCGGCGTTACTCCAAAAGAGATGTTGCAGAATTTAAGCGGTAGTCAACCTGCGACGACTGCGACACAAAAAATTTCTGATACAGCGACTTCGGTAAAAAATCTTTCATCAGTTGCGGCTCAAGGCATTTCT
>JAZQMR010000200.1:0-7742 GCA_045543505.1 Acutalibacteraceae bacterium
CCGGGAGACCAAAAAAATTTTTTTTTTTTTTCGTTCCACCCAAGACCCCAACACGTTTGTGCTCTGGGGTGGCCGGGGGCCCTCCGGCCCCCCGCCGCCTCGCGGCGCCATGGCTTAGATCTATCTCCATTCTCCATTCTCAACTTGACAACATCGCCCTTTTGTTGTATAATGAATAAAAATTGGCAAGACTGTTTGTCGGTTTTTGAGTTCTCTTGACGTTGCGCGAAGGGGTGAAATATGAAAAACGAGACTTTTAAGACGATTGCGCAAAACAAGAAGGCTTTTCACAACTACTTTGTGGAGGAAAAATTCGAGGCTGGAATCGAGCTTTTTGGCACAGAAGTCAAGTCGGTGCGGCAAGGCAAAGTCTCGCTAAAAGAGGCGTGGTGCTCGATTGTGGACGGCCAACTGCTGCTCAACGGAATGCATATTTCGCCGTACGAGCAGGGAAACATTTTTAATAAAGATCCGATGCGCGTGAAGAAGCTGCTGATGCACAAGCGCGAAATCATGCGACTCCTGGGGCACGTCAAGCAAGACGGCTATGCGCTGGTGCCGCTGTCGGTGTACTTGAAGGGCTCGCTGGTGAAGGTATGTGTTGGGCTCTGCAAGGGCAAAAAGTTGTACGACAAGCGCAGCACGATGGCGCAAAGGGATGCACAGCGAAAAATTGAGCGCACGATTAAAGAGTACAACCGGTGACATTTTAGGCAGTGCTAATATTGCATATGTAGGCGGCAACGGCAAGCAAAAAATTAAATACCCAGAAGCTTCTGAAGTAATATCTTTGTTTAATCTTTACCTTTCGCAAAAAAAAATGCAGCCATCTATGTGACTCTAGCAACACCGCATTTCATGGGGATGTAACGGTTTCGACGGGGATTGTGAGTCTTGGTAAGCGAGTAGCGGCGCGAATACGCTTTAAACTTCGCAACGTTTTAAATTTAAACGGCAAACAAACATTACCTGCAACTGCTTAGTCAGCTGCCGTCTTTTTAGAGACTACTGCGACTCTATATAAGGCGTCGATTAGCAGTGAACGTGAACTGAATTTTGGCTCGGGTTCGGTCATGATTTTGAGTCTACCGCGGCACAAAGCCAGTTATCGGGCGTTTTGCTAAGGGAATTTTAATTCGATAACTATACTCGTAGAAAGCCTTGGTGAGCGGTTTTCGGACAGGGGTTCAATTCCCCTCATCTCCACCAATTTTGTATTTTTGAAAACAGTTATACTTACGGTATATAAGGGAGCTTGAGCAGAAGGAAGGGATTATTATGGTTTTCTCTGGCTTTGTGATTCCAGTAATTTTAATTATCTTTGGCTGGATAATGTGGAAGCATCCTCCTAAAAAGGTGAATAAAATTTGCGGTTATAGAACAAAACGGTCGATGACCAATATGGACACTTGGAAATTCGCGCATGAATATTGTGGGAAGCTTTGGTGGAAATTCGGTTGGATAATGCTTATTTTATCGGTTGTGGTGCATACAGTTTTCCATTATTGTAGCCACGGTGAGGCTACAGAACCTGTTGGTATAGTTCTTTGCTACATCCAAGCCGCCGTTCTGTTAGTTTCTATCGTCCTAACGGAAAACGCGTTAAAGAAGAATTTTTTGCAGACAAAAAAACACAAATAAATTAGTTTGATTTCTTAAAGAAAGGATGCTTTTTATGAAAACACCCCATTTTTTTGTACGCCTTTTAACCTATCTAATGACATTCGCGTTGCTGCCGGTTAATTCGTGCTGCGCAACAGAGCCACAAAAATATAATTTAAATGAAGTTTTGAGTGCGTATGGCTTTGTAGAAGAAGCGCAGCAAGACGCATTTAGATCGATTTGCGAAAAGGCGGGTGTAAAGTTACCACAAACTTTTGGAACGAATGAAATTTTAAAATTAGTTGCAGATACGCAAAAAAATTTGGTTAATAGAGTCGATAAGCAGGAGCGTTGGGAAACCACCGACCTATCTTGGATGACTGCTAACTCAACATCACTTCAAAAAGAGTTTCATGTTTTGGGTTTTATTGATGAATTAATCCCTCAAAAGAAGAATTTCGATGCGGTTGGAGTCTTGGGGGCTCGAATGTCTGCGATGGATGAAAGACTTAAATTCGTGGAGTCACTAGTTGCACGCGGCTATTCGTTCGATAAGGTTGTTCTACTAACAGGCGAGAGATACGCGACACCTGGGGTAGATGCGTCAAAGGAAAAACTTGAAGAAATTGCTCATCATTTTGGTATAGATAGTGAAAAACTCACCGAGACCTATTTGTTTAAGTATTTGTATGAAAAATCTTCTTTGAATCAAAAATTTGAACTAGTAGTGATAAATACGCCTCAAAGAGATGGAAGAAGACCTACAACGCAAACGACAGTTGAGGATTTCTGCGACTGGGCTAAAATTCATGAGGAAGTAAAATCAGTATTATTCATTTCAGGGCAACCTCATGTTCTTTACCAAAAGGCAATTGTCACCGCGGCGCTGAGTGGAAAAGCAAGTGAAATATCTCCTGAGTTTGCAGGCCATCGCACTTTGGATGTGTCTAGTAAAACTTGCGCAGGCGCGCTGGGATCATTTATCTGGGCATATACACCGACCTGTTTGAGAAAATTAGGGTTAACAGTGGAGACAAATGACGATTTTGCATTAACGAAGCAACTGTATGGGCAAGCACGCTGGCTTTATGAGCACTTTCCTAAAAAAGTTGATCAGTAATAAACCGCGAATTTTGGCTTAGGTTCGGTCATAATTTTGAGCCTGCCGCGACACAAAGCCAGTTTCTGGCGTTTTACTAATGGAATTTCAATTCGATAACTACACTCGTAGAAAGCCTTCGTAACCAATTTCCGAACAGGGCTTTTTTTCCCCACCTTACCTTTACCTTATGGATGTTGGACCAATACCTATTTTTTCAAGTACGGTTTCGTCATAGACATCTTTTGGGAGTGTCCTTGTCGAGCATCTAGCGGCCGCGAGGCGCAGCTAAACAAAAAGAAAGTTCTCATAATAGGGCACTTCCAAAATTTCTAGCATAACAGAAGCAACATCTGCGAGCTTTCCGTCCATTTTGACTTCGCGTTCCTGCCCCACTACGCAAAATGGCACGGGATTAGTTGTGTGCGCGGTAAACGGCTGGCCGTCGTCATCGAGCATTTGTTCTGCATTGCCGTGGTCTGCCGTTATGATCGCGCAGCCACCAACTTTTAAGATTTCATCTATGAGCTCTTTCACGCATTGGTCGACCGTTTTTACAGCAATTTTAGTAGCATCAAAGTTACCCGTATGTCCGACCATGTCGCAGTTGGCAAAGTTCAAAATAATCACATCGTAGCTTTGTGAATTTATTTTTTCTTTCGCGACTTTCGTCAACTCAAACGCACTCATCTCCGGCTGCAAGTCATAAGTGGCTACCTTTGGCGAAGGAATTAAAATTCTATCTTCGCCGGGAAACTTTTCCTCGACTCCGCCGTTGAAGAAAAACGTAACGTGTGCGTATTTCTCAGTCTCGGCGATTCTCAATTGAGTCAGGTTATTTTTCGAAAGAATCTCACCAAGGGTGTTTTTTATCGCCTCGGGCGCAAAGGCCACCGCAACATTCGGGATGCTCTTGTCGTACTGAGTCATGCACACAAAATCTAGAGCGTCAATGACATTTCCTCGCGCAAAGCCATTAAAATTTTTATCGACGAGAGCCTGAGTAAGTTGACGTGCCCTGTCTGGTCTAAAATTGAAAAATATAACGGAGTCACCAGGCTTTACTAAGCCATTCTTGTCGCAGATAGTAGGCGTAACAAACTCATCGAAGACGCCGCGGCTATAAGACTTTTCAATGGCCTCGATTGGGCTCTCCTCAAAGGCGCCAGCGCCGCTAGTCATCGCATCGTAGGCCAGCTTTGTTCGCTCCCAACGGTTATCGCGATCCATAGCGTAGTAGCGACCCATAAGCGTGGCTATTTTTCCAATGCCAATTTCGCTCATTTTCGCTTGACAGCTAGCGATAAACTCCTTGCCTGATGTTGGCGCAGTGTCTCGACCGTCTAGAAAGGCGTGGATATAAACGTCCTTGAGGTCAAGCCTTTTCGCCATTGTCAAAAGCGCGAAGAGATGATCCTGATGGCTGTGAACTCCGCCGTCGGATAAAAGGCCAATTAAGTGCAGCGCAGAGCCATTTTCTTTAGCTTTAAGCATAGCGTTTTTTAGTGCCGGAGTCTCGAAAAAAGTGCCGTCTTCAATGCTCCTTGTGATGCGCGGCAGGTCTTGATAGACGACCCGACCGGCGCCAATGTTCATGTGCCCGACCTCGCTGTTGCCCATTTGCCCCTCGGGCAGGCCCACCGCGGCGCCAGAGGCGGCCAGTTGAGTGGTCGGGTACGTCGTGAAAAGCTTGCTTAAATTCGGCGTGGTCTCGGGTGTTATCGCGCTTTTGGAGAGGTCGCGGGGAATGCCAAAGCCGTCCATGATGATGAGAACTAGCGGTTTTTTCATTTTTCAGGCCCCTTTGTCAGTTTAGCAAGTCGCACAATTTATTATCTGCGAAAATTCGTCCGCATTCAATGAAGCGCCGCCAATCAGCCCACCGTCAATATGCTCCATTCTTAATAAATCGCGGGCGTTTTTTGCATTTACCGAGCCCCCGTATAAAATTGGCACCTCACTTGCAGTTTCCTCGCCGTAAAGGCTAGCAAGAACCTCTCGAATCTCGCCACAAACTTCGTTCGCGAGCTCTTTCGAGGCGGTTTTCCCCGTTCCAATTGCCCACACCGGCTCATAAGCCACGCTTACATTTTGCAGTTCCTCTGCGGAAACACCAGCAAAGCCGGCCTTCACCTGCAGCGAAATTTTCTCGCTCGTAATGTTTAGCTCACGCTCATGCAAGGTCTCGCCCACACAAAAAATTACATTGAGTCCCTCAGCAAGTGCCGCTTTGATTTTTTGGTTTATCATCTCGTCACTTTCATTAAAGTGTACGCGTCGCTCGCTGTGACCCAAAATTACATACTCAACTGAGAGCGCCGTTAACATTTTTGCAGAAATTTCACCAGTATAGGCTCCGCTTCGCTCAAAATGGCAGTTTTGCGCACCGATTTTAATCTCCGTGCCGCGAGTTGTTTCCGTTGCAATATGTAAGTCCACAAACGGCACGCAAAGCACTACCTCGCATGCCGACCCATCCAGCTTTATTTTTATCGAGTTTATTAGCTGTTCGGCCTCTTCCGGTGTCTTGTTCATTTTCCAGTTGCCGACGATCATTTTTCGCCCTTTTTTCATGTTTGCAAGTGACTCCTTTTTCAAAGATCTAGCCTCAGCTGGGCGCCGTGCGCTCAACTTCGTTGAGCCGCCCAAACGACAAGTCGTTTGGGCACACCGAATCATTTTCACGAAAATGTTCGGTGGCACGGCGCCCCCCGCAGCAGCTTCAGTTTTTGTTGTCTAACGCCGCAATGCCGGGCAGTTCTTTTCCCTCGAGGAACTCAAGCGAAGCTCCACCGCCAGTGGAAATGTGAGTCATTTTGTCGGCAAAGCCAAGCATCTCGATGGCCGCAAGAGAATCGCCGCCACCGACGACTGAAACGGCTCCGCTTTGAGCTATCGCCTTTGCAATGGAGAAAGTTCCCTCGCGGAAAGGCTCCCACTCAAATGCACCGACGGGGCCGTTCCAAAAGACCGTTTTCGCCTCTCCGATGACTTCTGCAAACAAGCGTGCCGTTTGTGGGCCAATGTCCAGCCCCATGAAGCCATCCGGGATGCTGTCCGAGCTGACGACTTTTGTATTAGTGTCAGAGGCGAAGCTCTCGCCAACAACGTTGTCAACAGGCAGCACAACCCGAACGTTTCGCTCCTTGGCTTTTGCCATAATGTCCTTGGCCAAATTGATTTTGTCGGCCTCAAGGATGGAGTTGCCGACGGAATAGCCGAGCGCGTTCAAAAAAGTGTAGGCCATACCACCGGCGACGATGATCGTGTCGACCTTGTTTAGAAGATTCTCAGTCACACCAATCTTATCAGAGACTTTTGCCCCTCCAAGCACCGCGACAAAAGGCCTATTTGGCTCGTGCAGAAGACTAGATAAAACATCGAGCTCTTTTTTCATCAAGAAGCCACAAGCTGACGGCAAAAACTTAGCGACGCCGCAAGTTGAGGCGTGTGCCCGATGAGCCGTTCCAAAGGCGTCGTTAACGTATACATCAGCAAGGTGAGCCAATTTTTTCGAGAACTCGATGTCATTTTGCTCCTCTTCCTTATAAAACCGAATGTTCTCGAGCAGTGCAACGTCTCCGCCTTTCAAGCCAGCTACATCCTTAGGTACACCGTCGCGAACATCGTCCAGAATGAGTCTCACTGTCATATTCAAAACTTGAGACAAATAATCTGCAACGGGTTTTAACGAAAACTCCGGGTTTCGCTCTCCTTTAGGCCGCCCCAGATGAGAAACAATAATCACTTTTGCCTCATTTTTTATCAGATAACGAATTGTTTCTAGCGATGAGTCAATTCGCTTTGTGTTCGATATATTGCCGCTAGCGTCCAGTGGAACATTAAAATCACATCGTAAAAGAACCCGCTTGCCGTGAACGTCAATTTCTTCAATTGTTTTTTTTCCTAAGTACACCAGGTATCCCTCCAATATCTAATCCATTATAATCAAAAGCTCAATTTAAAAAAAGTTTTTTAAATTAGAAATTTCCCAATGATAAGATATTTGGGACATAGAAAACTGATATTTCCCTTAATTTACTCCCTATAACTCCGCGCAACTTATTAGAAGATCGATTTTTAAAGCTATAGTAAAAATATGAAAACGAACAATTTGAACTAAAAGCACAGATAAAACACATGAAGAAAGTAGTTGCCAAAGAAAAAGAACATGAGCTAAAAGCCGATGGATTCTTTCAAAGCGTGAAAAAACATTCAAATATCGGCATTGCTAATGTTAAATATATGGCTGCAATTTTTACAAACGGTAAAAATTAAAAGAAGCGGCTACCTATGCACCTTTTCAGAGTTTGATTTTACAGAATATTCGCTTACATGTACTGGATTTTAGCAATGCTCAAATAACGAAGAAGATACAACAGAAAATTCAGATGAATTCATCCATAAAATTATTGTGAACCATAAAGAAAAAGTCTTTGGAGAGACAATACAACGAGTTGAAATTTATTACAAAATGATAGGACAAGTGCAGATTACAAATTGGCGCCGTCCAGAAAAAGACAGTTACAAAAAATCTTTTGGACGCACAAAAAAAGAGCAGATGGCCTGTTAAAACAATCTGACTCACCAGGCCCTAAATATAAAAAGTAGTTATAAGAAAATCTCAAGTCCCTTATAACTACCCACAAAATATCAACACTAAAAACTTTAAAAACAGCTCTCAAACGCGAGTGCAAAGCCATTTGCAAATAAAAAACCTCACACGCGACTTGTCGTAAGAGGCCACTCGTTGGTCGAGGTGACAGGGCTCGAACCTGCGGCATCTTGGTCCCAAACCAAGCACTCTACCAAACTGAGCTACGCCTCGAAATATTATTAAATTTTATGCACTTTTTTAAAGCGCTTAAACATTATAATACACAAACGGCTGAATGTCAACAGTAATTTTAACTTTTTTTGAAAAAAGTTTAATTTTGTTTTGAAACTCCAAAAAATACTTTCAATTTGACTTGTTATATGGTACAATATAGAAAATATTGCAAAATTTTACATTTTTTGCTTTTGAGAACGGAGTGTTGTT
>JAZQMR010000201.1:0-3368 GCA_045543505.1 Acutalibacteraceae bacterium
ATTTTTTTTTTGGCCGCCGCCGCCGCCGCCCCCCTTTCATTTTCTTTTCGGCGAAGCCCGCGCCCCGCGCCCACGTTCCGTTAGTCTTCTGTCACGGGTGAGTTCATTTGTTCCTTTTAGGTTTTGTATCCCACATCGGGGGGGGGTGTGGGGGGGGGTGTCCCCCCCCCACAATTATCATTCATTCAATCCCCAAATCACGAAAGACCTAAGTCTAAGTCCATCGTCGTTACCTGTTCCCGGACGACCGTGTTTATCCTCCGGAATAACGAACCTGCTTTGTCCCCGACGAGCAACTGCGTCTGTACGTCGGTTTGCTCCTGCGGCGCGTCGATGATTAGTGCCTCAATCGCGGTTATTTCGCTAGTCGTTATCCCGTCTTTCGGATTCTTCATCGTGAAAACGCGCGTGTCTCCGTCGAGGAAAAGCCATTCAAATTTGAGGTTGGTCGTTACTGTCTGCTTGTCTGCCATTAGAGCGTTTCCCCCTTCGTCTCCTTAGTCGCTGTCACGAAGGTGTTCGTCGTCAGTGCATTCAACGCTTGCACCAACGCGAGGAGTTTGTTGTTGGGAGCTTGCGGATTGACGTAGCTAAGCGTCGTCGTCAACGTCTTGCCCGAACTCGTCGATTTGATGACTACATTAACTTGCACTGTAGATCACCTCCTGTTCTGTTACGATGACCTTCGCCTCGCTGATCATTTTGCAGGGGCTACCGTTATTGCTCACAAACGTATTCGCGAAATTGCTAGCCGTTCCCGCCTCCAGGCTATCATTTATCGCGATAACCTTATCTTTTACGTCCGGCAAATACATGGAATCGACGCCGTTAAACGTGTATGTGCGGCTCGTGGCGTCGTCATATGCCAGCTTTATCCTTACTGATCTTGTGACTGCCATTTTACGTCGTCTCCTCTATGTCTTGAGTTACTACGCGGTTCGCGTCTTGAACCGTCCAACCGACTATATCCAATAATGTGCTCAATCCAGACATGATAACATTCGCGTCGTTGGTTGACGTGTTGATCCCGTTGAGCGTGA
Organism: Acutalibacteraceae bacterium; assembly: GCA_045543505.1. Taxonomy (GTDB): domain Bacteria; phylum Bacillota; class Clostridia; order Oscillospirales; family Acutalibacteraceae; genus CAG-557. Next base: position 1,041 of record JAZQMR010000201.1, read on the forward strand.
AGACTGTAGAGTTTTCGTCGGTGATCTGGGATTTACCGGTCGAACGATTCACGAACTGATATGCCATAGGTTCTTGCCTCCTTTCAGTTCATTTGTTCCCCACGTCGGGGGGGAGCCCCGTAGGGGCGGGGGGGTGTCCCCCCCATATAATTCCACTACAGGGTGGGCTTATGCCGTATATATCGTAGGCTCCTAATCTCGTATAAAGAAACGCCTTTGATTACCTGATCCCCATTCATTCGATTCACAAATATTTTTTTTGGATTATAGCAGAGAAAGAGAAGAAGCGCAAATCAGAATTGACTTAGAGGGAGTAACATGGTAAAATTCAAAAGGTTAAATGAATTTAACCTTAGTGGTATTAAAATTTAACCGGGCAGGAAAAAAAATATACCGCCTATCGGTCGGTACTTAGTAGATGTCTGGTTATACTAGGTTGGGGGTATTATATCATGGCTGGATATGTAAAGCAAACTTCAGTTTATGATGAGGAGACTGGTAAACTCGTTCGCGAGGTCTTTACCAGAGGTTCACCAAATGGTAGGGGGTGGGTAATCGTGTATACGGAAAACGTTCAGGAGCTTTTGCTGAAGTGCAATTCGGCGACGACGCTTAAAGTCTTTATGTACCTCGCTATTAATCAGAAATTCGAGGAACGCGGTTTCATTACGACTAAAGCCGCTGTTCAAGAAAAGCTTGGCATTACTAAACCTACGTGCATTGCCGCTTTTAACTGGCTCAAGGAAAATATGATTATTAACGAGTACCGGGTTAATGGGGTGACGGAATTCATGGTTAATCCGCGTTATGTAACGGTTGGCCGTGATAAAAAAGCTCGTGAAAAAGAATGGATACGTCGCTGGGCTGGCGGAATCGTCGGCGTTACTCGTGAGTTAGGCGAGAAAAAAAAGATCAAACTGATCTCCGAAAACCAAGAAAAGAGGTCGATAACATGATTAGCTACAAAGAGAAACTCAATCGCGACTGGAAGAAAGAACAGGCGGAACTTCGCGAAAGGTTCAGTGATAATCCGCACATTCGCTATAAGCTCATCGAATTTGAATACGAAATGCAATTCAATAAAACCTTCAAGTCGGAACCGCTAGACTTAGAGGATGACGGCCGGCTACCGTTTTAACAAATGTTTTATGTTTTAACAACAGCAATGTTTTATGTTTTAACAACAACAATGTTTTTTGTTTTAACAACAACAAATGTTTTATGTTTTAACTAACGCACAAACTTTTTTTTGAAGACGTAGTGTTCTTGGATGAACACGGCCGGCCAGAACACGGCTACTGGTTACCTATTAGTTGGGGGTGCGTAGCGGGGGGCGCAGGACGCGCCCCCGCGAAGCACCTTGAACCATATGATCCCAACTAACGCACAAAATAGCGCGCGCGCGCTAGCGTCGCCCAACCAAAATCACCCCCCACGCCGGCCGGTTTTGATGACGTAGTCCAGTATTCCACACGGTCCCCATATCTCTTAGCGACGAAGGAGCGACGGGGCGGCGCGGGGAGTTGCCTGAACGGTGAACTGGCCGCCCGCGTCGGACGGGCACACGGCCTTCTGTAGGTTCCAGAATTTGCCTGGCCGGTGCTTCGCGTTAGCAAGCACACTGAAGGACGCAGGCACCTTCTGCAGCTGTATGGACTTAAAAATAATCAAACCCCAACTAAAGAACTTTGCCGGTTTATCGCCAGTTGGCGGGGGTGTCCTTTAGGACAAGCGAAGCGAAGCGTAGCGTCCCCCGACAACTTGGCGACGTAGCCACGCAACTGGAGGAACACCCAACAAAACCAAACAAACCTTGATTTGACGCCGTTTTTATGTTAAAATACTCGAAAAGAGAGAAGGTGAAAACATGAAACGACCCGATAACACACTCGTTAAATTCCAATTCATCTGCAAAACCTATTATCGTTCCGTCCAACTCGGTTCTGAACCACAACACGAAATCAAATCCGTCAAAACACTCAAACTTTTCAAATCCTGGTTTCGTCTTATGAAAAACAAAAACCGTCTGCTTTACGGTGTCGCCCGTTTTGCTGACGGTGAAACCTGGATTTGGCAAAACCCCAATCTCGTCTTTCATGGTGGTTGGCAACGAACAAAACCACCCAGAACCGAAAAACCAACACAAACCACACTATTTTAAACTGAACTTTGCAACCCCTTCCGGGGATTTTTTTTTTGGCCGCCGCCGCCGCCGCCCCCCTTTCATTTTCTTTTCGGCGAAGCCCGCGCCCCGCGCCCACGTTCCGTTAGTCTTCTGTCACGGGTGAGTTCATTTGTTCCTTTTAGGTTTTGTATCCCACATCGGGG
>JAZQMR010000202.1:0-3682 GCA_045543505.1 Acutalibacteraceae bacterium
TGATAACCTTCAAGATTCGCTTACCGCACGCCGCCTTAATTTTCTTAATCTCCTCGAGCACCAAATCGAACTTTTTGGCCTTGACCCACCCGAGATTTATCACCATATCGATCTCGTCGGCGCCGTTCTTAATCGCATCAATCGTCTCGAAAACCTTAGCCTCTGTCGTGTTGTAGCCGTTTGGGAAGCCAATCACCGTGCAAATCCGCATCTCGTCGCCAACGTACTCCTTCGCGCGACGCACATGTGTCGGCGCGATGCAAACCGAAGCCACACCATATTTTATGGCGTCGTCGCAAATGGTCTTTATCTCGTCGAAGGTGGCCGTCTGACTCAGCAGCGTATGGTCAACTTTGCTCAAAATATCGTTAATGTTCATAATTTCATCTCCAAAAATTATCTTGTGCCCTTCTCGTACGGCTGCCCGCTGGCCTTCGGCGCCATGGACTTTCCCACGAAGAGGACTAATATCACGATCGTCAAAACATACGGGAACATGTTCAAAAACTCCGATGGCACTGGGATTTGTCCACCGCCGAAGGTCACCGCGAGCGCCTGCGCGAAGGCAAATAATAGACACGCTCCATAGGCGCCAAAAGGTGTCCACTTGCCGAAAATGACCGCCGCCAACGCTATGAATCCTTGCCCACTTATGGCCGTGGGAGTAAATTGCGCCAGCACCGCCAAAGTCATCGAGGCGCCGCCGAGACCTGCCAAAAGTCCCGACAACAACACGCTCCCGTAGCGCACGTGCGCCACGCTTATGCCTAGGGTATCTGCCGCCGCCGGATGCTCTCCTACTGCGCGAATCCTCAAGCCCCACTTTGTCTTGTAGAGCAAAAACCACAGCAAAAGCGTCGCGACAAGCGCCAACACGACCGTGATATCCACCGCGCCGAAGAGCCTTGGCAACTTGTTTACTACGCGGTCGGTGGTGGTCTTGTCGTGGAAGAACAACCTGCATAGAAACAATGATAAGCCCGGTCCGATGAAGTTTAGCGCCATGCCGGAAATGGTTTGATCCGCCTTGAATGAGACCGTCGCGACCGCGTGCAACAAGGCCAAAAGTGCTCCAGCGAGGCCGCCTGCAAGTAGTCCGAGCCACGGATTTTGCAACTTAAAGCCGATTGCTGCTCCGACGAACGCGCCAAAAGTCATCATTCCCTCGATACCCACATTGACGACGCCCGACCGCTCCGAGATCACGCCGCCCATCGCGCCGAAGACCAGCGGCGCCGAGTACATCAGCATCGTGCTCACTATCGAAAACACACTACTTAGCATTCTTCTTACCGCCCCTCTTCGCGAGTTTATTGGCAATCATCGGCGCTACGCCGGCCAGCGCTACGAAAAATAATATCGAGCCAATCGCGATCGACATAATCTCCGACGGGATGCCTAAATCCATTTGCAACGCGTTGCCGCCATAGTTGAGAGCCCCGAAGAAAAGTCCCGACAATATGCAGCCCAACGGCGAAGTCCTTGCGATGAGCGCCACAAATAGTCCATTAAAGCCGACATTCTCGAACATTCCCAGCTTATATACCGCGTGCGGCGAGACTCCAGTGACGGTCAAGGCCGCCGCCAAGCCGCAAATCGCGCCGGAAATGAGCATCGCCGCCATGATGTTCCGCTTGACGCCTATGCCAGCGAATTCTGCCGCCTTGGCGTTGTGGCCGACCGCACGGATGCCATAGCCCACGCTAGTCTTGTACAGCAAAATCCAGATGATAACCGCTACGATAGGCGCCACCACAATGCCCACATTCACGTCGGTCTTGAGGAGAATATCCGACAGCCAACGGTTCTGCTTGAGGTACTCGATGCCCTCCTTCGACTTCTTCCACTTGTAGAAAAGCGTCGTGAAGCCCGCCTCGTTTATCGAGAGACTCCGCATAGTGTTAGGCTTGTGAAAAGCGTCGGAATCCACAATGAAGTTGCATAAATAAAACGCAATCCAGTTGAACATGATGCCCGTTATGACCTCATGTATGCCAAATCTCGCCTTGAGTGCTCCTACAAGACCTCCAAAAATGGCTCCAGCTAGCATACCCGTCAAGATGATTATCGGCACTTGCAAGATCGGCGGCAAATTCAGCTTCACACCCACGATCATCGCCGCCACTGAGCCGATTATGTATTGTCCCTCCGCGCCCATGTTGAAAAGGCCCGTCTTGAACGCGAACGCCACACTTATACCCGTCAGGATGATGGGCACGCTCTTCTCGATGACCTTAAAAACATACTTTGGCCGCGAGAAAATCCCTCTAAATAGAGAATTTACCGCTTGTAGAGGGTCGTAGCCCGAGCAAACTAGCACAACTCCGGCGACTAGGACCCCAAAAATTATCGCTAAAAATGTGGAGGTAAGCGGCTTCCTCAGAATTTTAATTAGCTTTTGCATTTTTCTCGTTACCTCCCGCCATCAGCAGCCCCACCGTGTTTTCATCGGCCTCGTGCTGCGCGAACTCGCCGACAATTTGCCCATCGTAGATGACCGCGACTCTATCCGCCACGCTCAAGACCTCATCCAACTCAAGTGAAATCAGCAACACGGCCTTACCTTTATCGCGCTGCTCCACCAAGGTCTTATGGACGTACTCAATCGCGCCTACATCCAGGCCCCGCGTGGGTTGAACCGCTATTAACAAGTCTGGATCATTTGCAATTTCTCGGCCAATTATTACTTTCTGTTGATTTCCGCCCGACAATCCGCGAATAGGCAACTTGTTGCAGCCCTCCGGCCGAACGTCATACTCCGAGATGATCTCGCTCGCGAATTTATTGACCTCATTGTTGTTCAAAAAGCCCGCCCTCGAGTAGGGTTTCTCGTTGTACTTCTCGAGGATGACATTCTCGGCCACGGAGAAGCTCAACACCAGCCCGCGACGAATGCGATCCTCGTGAATCGTGGAAATCTTGTTCTTTATGACGTTGCGCGGCTTGGTGTTGTGAATGGCCGTTCCGTTGATTTTAATCGAACCGCTCGTCACCCTCGACAAGCACGTTATGGCCTCAACCAGCTCCTTTTGGCCGTTGCCGTCCACGCCAGCAATGCCTAGAATCTCGCCGCGCCGTATGCTCAACGACAACCCTTTAAGAGCATCCAGCCCCTTGTGAAGCTTGCTCGGCACGGTGATGTTATCCACCTCGAAAATTACTTCTCCAGGCGTCGCGGGCGTCTTCTCAACCACCAGTTTCACGCTTCGGCCGACCATCTTATCTGCCAACTCCGAGTGCGTTACGTCGCGCACCGCGACTGTGTCGATGTACTTTCCGCGGCGGATTATCGTGCACATATCCGACGACGCCTTGATTTCCTTGAGCTTGTGCGTGATAATGATGATCGTTTTGCCGTCCGCGATGAGCTTGTGCATGATTTCAATCAGGTCGTTTATCTCTTGCGGCGTCAATACTGCCGTCGGCTCGTCGAGGATGAGGATATCCGCGCCGCGATAAAGTGTCTTCAAGATTTCAACGCGTTGCTGCATCCCGACGGAAATGTCCTCAATTTTCGCGTCCTTGTCGACCTTGAGGCCGTACTTCTCAACGATTTCGTCAATCTTGGCATAGGCCGCCTTCATATCGAGAAGCGCGCCGGCCTTGGTGACCTCCTTGCCGAGGATGATGTTCTGCGCGACCGTGAAGTTCTCCACCAGCATGAAATGCTGATGCACCATGC
>JAZQMR010000203.1:0-1905 GCA_045543505.1 Acutalibacteraceae bacterium
CCACAAAGAAAATAATATTTTCTTTGGCCTCGCGGCCCGAATAGAGCAGCTAACCCAATAGAAATTCCCAATTAGGCCACTCCCCAATTTTAACAGCTAGATCAAAAATTTTATTCCATCTGTGCAAGCCACCGACTTAACGAACTTCACCGCGAGAAACCGCTCAGACATCCTGCGTACCAGCGGCGAAATCACAACGTCCTCCGATTTAAAGTGGCCCGCGTCCACCACGCAGATTCCGCTTTGTGCCGCCGCGAGCAGCTCGTGATGTTTTATCTCACCAGTCACGAAGACATCTACATTTTGCCGAGCCACCTCGCCGATTAAATCTCCACCTGAGCCTGAGCACACCGCGACTTTTTGAATTTTTCGAGAAACATCAATATATCGAACGCCCTCGCAAGACAGCCTCTCCTTGACAACACGCGCGAACTCCTCGCAAGACTTTGCAGCTTCTAGCTCACCAACTAATCCCATCGGCAACGCGCCTCGACGAGTTTCGCACATCGACAACGGCACTAGATTTTGCAAAGAGAGTACCTCGGCTAGACAAGTATTCACACCGAAGGCGGCCATATCGAGATTTGTGTGCGCGCAAATTGCAGCAATTCCGCGCCTGGCCAGCTCATATGGAATTGAATTGGCCTGCAGCGACTTGAGTGGCGTGAAGATTACCGGATGATGGCTTACTATCAGGCTCGCGCCCAAGCTTGCAGCCTCGTCGACCACCGCCGCCGTCACGTCTAGCGTCACCACGCATTTTTGCACCTCGGCATCCATGTCGCCCACCAGAAGTCCCACATTGTCGAAGTCCATCGCCGTGTCGAACGGCGCAAGGCCGTCGATGAACGCGAATATATCCGCAACTTTGACCATTCATTCCACTCCTATCAAGTGCTCCAATTTGTCGATTATTCCTTGAGTCGCCTTTGTCTTGTCGGCCTGCGCCGTCGCCATGTAGCCCTTTTGCTTGTTTTTGAGGTCTCGAATCTCACGAGCTATGTACAAGCGGTTTGCCTCGGACAATTTCTCTCCCAGTCGCCCGATGTACGGGTATAGCTCATCCGTAGGAACTGCGCCACCTCGAAAGAACACCGACATCACCGTGTAGACCTTCCCATAGCAAGTTACCGCCTGTTCGTCAACGACCGTAAAGCCATCTTGCACCAAGAATTCCCTCAGCTCTTGTTCGGCGGACATCGGCTGCAAAATTAGATGTTTTTCTCCGTCTCTCAGCCAAGGTGCACGAGCCATAATTTTTATGATTAACTCGCCGCCCATGCCCGCCAGAACAACATCTTCGGCCTCCTCGGCGGAGATTGCATCCAAGCCGTCCGAGAGCCTTGTCTCAACGCGCTCCTCGACCTCAAATTTTACTATGTTTTGCTTCGCATTAAATAGCGGCCCCTCCCGCAGGTCTGTCGCGACTACGCGCGAGGCAACTTCATTTAACGCCAGCCAAATCGCAAGGTATGCGTGATCCGTGCCGACATCTACAACGCGCTTTCCTGGCCGTACAAATCTTGCGCACATAGACAAGCGCTCGTCTAGCCTCAAATTCTTGTTTTCTCTCATAAAATAACGCCCTTATGTCAAAACAGCCGCCCGGTGAGTCCTCCGAGCGACCATGAAAAATCAAATCTATTTTGCGCCGATGTGTTCGTTCAACTTTTTGATGAGTGCATCTGCATCCGTACCATGCACCGCGCAGGCTTCCTCGATGGTCTCTCCTCGCGAAGCCGGGCACCCCAAACAATGCATCCCCATCTCTAAAAAGTACTGCGCTGTGGTCTCGTCAAAGTCCAGCACATCGCCAATAATCGTGGTTTTCTCGACCGTCACGTTCAACATCCTCCTTGCCGCAATGTAACTCTATTATATGCAAGTAAGTACTATATTAAACGC
>JAZQMR010000204.1:0-3233 GCA_045543505.1 Acutalibacteraceae bacterium
CCGCGAGGCGCCGAAGGCCCGCAGGGCCCTCGGCCACATGAGAGCACAACAAAGTTGGCTCTCATGCACAAAGAAAATAAAATTATTTTCTTTGGCCTCGCGGCCGCGGCAGCTATCCAAAATAAAATTTTCAAACATTGAGGACTCCGTACAGGCTTGTTATTTGCAACTTTGCTTGCAAGCATCTCACTAAACACACTCAAAGGACACATCTCTAAATCTTAGAAACTATACCAATCGGCAAAATGCTGTGTTCTAAAAGACTATCAAAGACAAAACCCAAATAAAAAATAGCCGTGAAGGCAAATATATTCACGGCTTCTATTCATTTTGCCAAATGTAGCTGAAATTATACAAGCAATATAAACAACAAGCTTCCACTACATGGCCTCAAGGGACATTTTCCTCATTGCTCTAATAGCTTTACTTCGCTGAAGTATTTTCCTTTTGCGTGTCGCAACTTGCGATAGCCCATTTTTTGATTTTAATCTTACTTCTGTCCACGCCAGTCTCGATGACAAACGACTCATTCTCGTCCTTAATCGCGACCACACGGCCGATAATGCCGCCAATTGTCGTAATCTTGTCCCCGATTTGAATGTTGTTTCTCATCTCATCTTCTTGTTTTTTTCTCTTCGAGCTCGGACGTATCATCAAAAAGTACATCCCAACCAAAAGAGCTAGCATCATCACAAATTGCATAATGCCTGCTGAGTTTTCTGCGCTCATTTCTCGCACCTCCAAAAGTTTCAACTACAATTATAATAACTTTGCTGATCTCGTGCAAGGACAAAAGTTGAATGGCAGATCCACACTGCACTTATTTATCTATTATTTTACACCGTGTAACAGAGGCACAACCTGTCTCTCTGAGCTCACATAGACTCCATCGAGGCTCATAATCTTATTATATGCCTCACTATGTGACATAAAAAACACAGCATCCTCGTCGTCGCCAAGGTCAAGCTCATTTCCATGTCTATCTATAAAAGACATTGTCTCCCAACAATACAGCAAAAATTTATTCGTACAAGGGACACAAGCTCTACGGCCGACAGTTACTGGAGCGACGTCAAAAGACCATAGCATATAATGCTTCTTGCTTTCTTGACCACCTACAACAATAGCCACTTCATTAATATTTAAAATTTTCAAAAAATTTCTCCTTAAATCACAAATATCAAAAACCAAACAACAAGCTGCCTACAAATCTCTCTGCATCTATTCGAGTAAAAACATCCCTCGAATCTGAAGACCAGGTACCATTATGGTTGAGGTACAAGCTCGTCTCCGTATCATATATCATACCCATTTGTGAAGCAGGCACAACCGCCCGTCCTCTAAAAACCAGCTCATTTACAGGGACAAAACAAAACCGTTCTTGCCCTCCAAAGATCTCGCTAATTTCCTCTGCCATTAGTTTTTTAATCATTTAAAATATCTCCCTTGTTTTATTCGTGTTAGTAACGTTAATAACAACTTTATTATACATCATACCCAATCTTTTTTGTCAATAGGCATAAAAACAATTGGCCGCCTTGTTAACTAGCGACCAATCACTAAAATGCGTTTTATTATATTTGCATCAACAAATCGGAAATAATTGTCTCAATGAGCTATAAAGCTACGTGCCTTCGTAGGCGTCGCACACAGGTTGCGTCTCCCCTATCATTTTCACGCAGCCTTTTTCAAGCCACATAACCCTATTGCAGAGGCGACGAATTTGCTCGAGCGCGTGCGACACAATAAGCACAGTCGTGCCGCCGGCCATGAGATCGTTAATTCGCTTCTCGCACTTTTGCTGAAAGCGATAATCTCCGACGGCCAAGATTTCGTCTACGATTAAGATGTCGGGCTTTACCATTGTTGCTACCGCAAAGCCAATTCTTGCCACCATACCCGAGGAATAATTTTTCATTGGCACATCCAAAAACTCGCGCAACTCGGAAAATTCAACGATCTCATCGAACTTATCGTTTATCATTTGGCTCGAAAAACCTAAAACTGAGCCGTTTAAGAAGATATTTTCGCGCGCAGTTAAGTTAAGGTCAAAGCCCGCACCCAACTCAATTAGAGGTGCAATTGAACCATGTACTTTAATGGTACCCGCGGTTGGCTTGAGGATGCCAGAAATCGCCTTTAGGAGCGTGCTTTTCCCGGAGCCGTTGTATCCGACGATACCGAAGACCTCGCCCCTCTTTATGTCCACACTGACCTTATCGAGCGCGATAAAATCCTCGTAAGTGAGCTGCCTTTTGCTCAGCTTAATGAAGTACTCCTTGAGGCTGTCGACGCGCTCCTTGCACATATTAAAATGCATCTCGACGTCCCTTACCTCGATTATATTCTCCAAAATCTCACCGCCTTGCCCTTAAATGTAGAGAATGAATCGGTCTTGCCGCTTCTTGAAGAAAATTAGCCCTATCGCAAGCATTCCAAAGGCCATCGCCGCGCAAATGAGGTTCGTCCTCAGGCCCGGAACCGTGTTGTACATGAGCACATTCCGAAAGTACCTCACATAATGGAACATCGGGTTAAACTTGATAATGAGCTTAATTTTGTCGTTCAAGATGTCGTACGGGTACATTATTGGCGTAAAGTATGTCCAAGCCGTCAGCAGCACCGAGTAGAGGTGAATCATGTCTCGGAAGAAGACGCTCAGTGCAGAGAGCACCATACCTAAGCCGATGGAAAACACCAGCGTGTAGAAAACTGGCACCGGGAATAGCAGGATTGTCCAGTGCAGCGGGTAGCCGAACACCGCGTACATAATTGCGACAGCTGCCATCGAGAAGAGAAAATTTACAAAGCCAAAAAGACACTTCTCCAACGGGAAAATATACTTCGGTATGTACACCTTTTTTATCAGGCTGCTTGCGTCCAAGATGGCCGTCATAGAGCTGCTGGTAGTCTCCGAGAACATATTGAACAAGGTCGAACCCGTCAAATAGTAAATCGGGAAATACTCAACGTTGATCTTAAATATGGTCGAGAAAACCGCCGAAATGACCATCATCATAAGCAACGGATTCAGGACGCTCCACAGTATGCCCAGCACCGAGCGCCGATATTTGAGTTTTATGTCCTTCACGATGAGGTTCCGCAAAAGATGCTTGTACCTCCCGAATGTCTCTAAGTATGCCTTCAAAATTTTCTCCCCTAGCATTATCATCTTTGTGGCTAATTATAGCATAAACACAACTAAATGAAAAACAGCACTCAAATAGGGGGGT
>JAZQMR010000205.1:0-4687 GCA_045543505.1 Acutalibacteraceae bacterium
GTAGCAGCTCGAACGAATATTGAGGAGATTCATTTTCATGAGGAATAAATTCAGGCGAAAACTCGACCGGCGAAACTTTCTGATACTCTTAACGTCGCTCGTCGTCATCTTCTGCGCGGGAGTGATGCAACTCCTACAAGAGCGCGGCATTCCGGCCTGGGAGAAGCTTTTCGACGTCTGCGCGGTGAGTGATTTTTCCTCAAGTGCCGAGGATTATCCGATGTCCGTTCATGTGCTCGACGTGGGCAAGGCTGATGCGATTTTCGTCACGTGCGAGGGGAAGAATATTCTCATCGACGCCGGCGAGACAGACATTCACAAGGCCGCCTACGAATATTTACGGCGTCGCAACGTCAAGGAGTTGGACTTCCTGGTGCTGACGCATCAGCACAGTGACCACGTCGGCTGCATGGCGCACATCGTCGACAGGCTCAACGTAAAGTCTGTCACGATGCCGCACCTCAAGGATGACATGGTTCCGACGTTAAAGTCGTATGAGCGGCTCTTGTTGGCCCTTGACAGAAAAAACATGAAAATCAAAAAGCCCGAGCCAGGCTCGAGCTTTGACATCGGCAGCTTGAAGGTCGACATTTTGGGGCCAGTCAAGCAGTACGACGACATGAACAGCAACTCCATCGTGCTCAAGCTGACGTACAAGAATCGGAGTTTTCTTTTCACCGGCGACGCCGGCAAGGAGTCCGAGCGCGACATGATTGCAATGGGCTACAACCTCAAGGCGGACGTACTAAAGGTTGGGCATCACGGCAGCAAGACCGCGACTTCTCAGGCGTTCCTCAACAGGGTTCAGCCAAGTTACGCAGTGATTTCCGTCGGCGAAGATAGAAATAAGCTGCCCAAGAAGGAAATCATTGACCGCCTGAAGAAAAATAACATCAAAACTTATCGCACCGACCTCGATGGTACGGTAGTTTTGGCCACAGACGGCGATAATATTAAGGTTTTCTGCGAGAAGGAGGAAAAGTTAAATAATGCGCTTGTCGCTTGACCGCTTCAACGGAGACTATGCAATCTGCGAGGATGACGCTCAAAGGCAGCACGAAATACATAAGTCAAAATTGCCGACAAACGCTAAGCTTGGGGACATTTTGAGGATATCTTCAGAGGGCAAGCTAATCGTGGATAATGCGGAAACGGCAAGAAGAAAGACAAGAATAAAAGCATTACAAGATCGGTTAATGGGAAACAAATGCTTTTAGCGTATTTTCGCCCTCGTTGCCGCAGCAACGGCCAACTTATCGCAGCGCTCGTTTTCCGGGTGGCCAGCGTGACCTTTTACCCAGACGATTTTCACTTTATGCTTATCTAAAAGCGTAAGCAGCTCTTCCCAAAGGTCTGGATTCAACGCAGGCGAGTTTCCGCTGCGTCTCCAGCCGTTGCTTTTCCATTTTTTAGCCCAACCTTTTGAGATGGCATCACAAACATATTTTGAGTCGCTTTGCAACGTGACTTGACACGGCTCCTTCAGCAGCTTTAAGGCCTCGATAACGGCGCTAAGTTCCATGCGGTTGTTAGTCGTGTTCGGTTCGCCGTCGGAGATTTCCTTCTCACGGCCGTTGTATCTCAAGATAGCGCCCCAGCCGCCCGGGCCCGGGTTTCCTTGGCAAGCGCCATCGGTAAATATCTCAACTTGTTTCAATTTCACTTTGTACGATAATGTTAGCCCTTTTGAGCACACATCATCGGTACGTTGCACCTCTTTTCGCCTGTTTTTTATGTCTTTATTATAGCAACAATCGCTATGGCCAGCAATAAAAATCGGCTAGTAGTACGTCTTTTGAGAATTTTCTGCGTAACTGCGTGGGTCGCGAGGCCAAAGAAAATAAAAATTTATTTTCTTTGTGTACTATCGCCCAACGTAGTTGCGCGATAGTACGGCCGAAGGCCCTACGGGCCTTAGGCGCCTCGCGGCGCCGTTAGGTCTGATCTTATAGTCAAACAACATGAAAAGCAGCATGTAAAGAGTTCTCAAAAAACTTTTGAAAAGGCAGGGAGTTATGTAAATGTTGTTCTGATTTTTCGGGTTGTTTTACTATGACACTCGTTTTTAGCCTTCGAACAGCGCAATGACTACCATAAGAAATTTCTGCAAATAATAGTTTATGGTGTTACGGTGGACGAAGTGCCATTTTACTTGACAGCCTGAAATGGAAATGTTAAAATTAGGGCAACATTTGTGGTCGGTTTTAGTAATGACGTTGCTGGTTCATTACGTTTTATTTTTTACAATATACTCACTATTCACATGAAATTTTCTAGCTCCGGCACCGTTTGCGGAGATTTATTTTTTTGTTTTGTCATGTATTTTGTAATGAAAATGTACGATATTATTGGAGGTAATCTTAATGACAGAAATAAAGGAAAATTTATTGGGGGGCAGACCCGTAAGGAGCGCACCGAAAAGGCAGCATCCATCAAGGACTATAAATAAGCAAGCAGATCAACTGCTATCGAGTCCGGTTGATACGATTGAAAATGCTAAAAAGGTAACAGACTCAGCCACAACTTTGCCGCAGGAGACGAAAAAACCTCGTGCACCGAGGGCGCCTAGAACGCCGAGATCTACAACGGGAACGTCTCGAGCGACCACATCGGCTACGGCGACGACCACAAATGCTACCGCCGAGGCACCTGCAAGGACCACCACGTCAAGAACTAAGTCTACACCTGCGGCTAAGGCAAATGCTGCTGATGTCTCAACTAGAAGCACCTCAACGAAGTCCGCACCGAGGACAACAACCTCGAGGGCGCCTAGAAATAGCACTCAAAGGAACGCGTCGAAAACTACTTCTCCGAGTGCTAGTGCAAATTCTAATGTGAAGGCGACTGGCGAAAAGAAACCTACTCAAAGCAGAAAGCCCGCCTACAACAGAAAAAATAACCCCTTGGCGCCGCAAGGCAAACCGGTAGCCGAGAAGAAAAATAGATATTCGCGCAGGAAAACTACGAAGCCTTCCATCAGAGTGGCGTTCTTGGGCGGTCTGAATGAGATCGGAAAGAATATCACCTTATTCGAGTGCGAAGGCGATATGTTCATCCTCGACTGCGGCATGACCTTCCCGGACGGCGAAATGCTCGGCATCGATCTTGTCATTCCGGACTTTTCGTACGTCGAAAAGAACATGGACAAAATCAAAGGTTTGGTCATCACTCACGGCCACGAGGATCACATCGGCGCGATTCCGTATTTGTTGAAGAAGTTTAATGTGCCGATCTACGGCACGCCGCTCACCATTGGTCTGATTACCAGCAAGCTCAAGGAGCATAACTTGCACAACAAGGCCAAGTTGAACGTCGTGAAGCCCGGCCAGAGTGTAAAACTCGGTTGCATGGACGTTGAGATGATTCGCGTGAACCATTCCATCCCTGATGCTGTTGGTGTAGCGATTCACTCGCCGGCCGGCACCCTTGTACACACGGGCGACTTCAAAATCGATTGTACGCCGGTGCAGGGCGAGATGATCGACCTTGGACGCTTTGCGCAACTGGGTTCGGAGGGAGTTTTGGCGTTGTTTGCCGATTCCACAAACGCCGAGCGCTCAGGCTACACCATCACGGAGCAAAAAGTCGTCGCCTCGTTCGAGATGCTCTTTAAACAGGCCGAGAATAACCGCATTATAATCGCGTCTTTCGCCTCGAACATCGGCCGCATTCAGCAAATCATCCATTGCGCCGCCAAGTACGACCGAAAAGTTGCCTTTTCGGGGCGAAGCATGATAAACTATATGACGATTGCCGGCGAATTGGGGTATCTTGACATCCCCGACGGCGTGATCATCGATATCGATGTGCTCAATAAGTATCCGAAGGAGAAAACCGTCCTCCTGACGACCGGCAGCCAGGGCGAGCCGATGTCGGCCCTCTCGAGAATGGCGTACTCCGACCACAGAAAGGTCGAGGTCGGGCCCGATGACTTTATCATCATCTCGGCGAATCCGATCCCGGGTAACGAGAAAATGGTCGGCGCGGTCGTGAATGAGTTGCTCAAAAAGGGTTGCACCGTCGTCTACGAGTCGATGTATGAGGTGCACGTCTCCGGCCACGCCTGCCAGGAGGAACTCAAACTCATTCAGGGCGTGACGAAACCAAAGTATTTCATTCCGGTCCACGGCGAGCAAAAACATTTACGACGTCACGCCAAGCTTGCTAAGGCTATGGGCCTCAAGGACTCGGATATTTTCATCGGCGACATCGGTGACGTCATCGAGATAAATCAGGACTACATGAAGCACATTGGGAAGGTGCAGGCCGGCCGAATCTTGGTCGATGGCTTGGGCATCGGCGACGTTGGTAACATCGTGCTGCGTGATAGAAAACATCTCGCTGAGGACGGCTTGATTGTCGTTGTTTGCACGATGGACTTCGCAAATGGTCAGATCGTTTCGGGTCCGGATATTGTTTCGCGCGGGTTCGTCTATGTGAGAGAGGCTGAGCCCCTTATGGGTGAGGCCAAAGCCAAGGTCGTTCGCGTTCTCAATGACTTCAACGCCGAGGGCGTGCGCGAGTGGGGCCTCATGAAGAACAAGATTCGCGACGATTTGTCCAAGTTCTTCTACGAGAGGACCAAGAGAAGTCCGATGATTTTACCGATAATTATGGAAATTTAAGTTAACAACATAGTATTCTATGGCGTGCTTGGGGTTAGATCTAGTGGCGCCGCGAGGCGCCG
>JAZQMR010000206.1:0-3189 GCA_045543505.1 Acutalibacteraceae bacterium
CCACAAAGAAAATATTATTTTCTTTGTGGCCCAGAGCTCAACGTTGTTGAGCTCTGGGCTGGCCGAAGGCCCTACGGGCCTTCGGCGCCTCGCGGCGCGCCCGGGGCATTCCGCTAGACTTTGGATTCTTGCAGCGTTTCCAGTGCATTTTTGATGAGGCCTGCATCTCTCGTAAGTAATGCCAAAGTACAGGCGTAAATTAAATCGGGGTCGGCTTGAAAATTCTTCTTAACGAGCTCGGCCTGCATGTTGTCTGGTACGACGAGGCTTATGTCTAAAAGATCGACTCCCTCGCCGCCGGAGATGTTGCATTGGACGGAGTAACCAGCAGGCTCTTTTCTTATCGTGACGGTGTTTTCGCTTTCGCGCTTAATCTTGGCCAAAAGGCTAAGTGTTGCCTCAAGGGCCTTCTCGCGCACGGAGATCGGCAAAGCCGAATCGAGTTGCGTTGCGATGAGTTTGCCGGCCTCTGTTATGACAAATTTTGAGGGATTATTTTCGTCAGGCTGGATGTTCCCGTTGCTAAGGAGGTCGGAAAAGGCGTCATTTATCTCGAAGTAGTTCGCGAGGCCTTTCTCCTGCAGCGCGGAGAGAACCTCATCTTTCGACAGCGGCTGGGCAACGCTGAACAGCATATAGCAAATCAGCAGCTTAATGTCGTTTTTGCTCCTCAGGCCGCCCAGGCTCACGCCGGCGGTAAACGCATCAAACTCCACAGAAGTTCCTCCCCTCTAAAAGTCGATATTATTGCGGTCGAGCTCAGTCTTTATGCGACCGCGCAGTTCTTTCTCGAGCGAACTAGAATTCTTCGCCTCGCACCAAACGCTGACCAAGATGGTCACGGTTTCGTCGTCGAAGCTATCTATTGATATGCTAGCCGGCGGCTCAGCCAAGAGATTTTCTTGATTTTTTATAATTCCATCAAGCAAAGGCTGAATCTCGGCGAGTTTTGTTGTTTTCTTAATTGGCACGGTGATGTCCAAGCGACGCTTGGCGTGAGCCGAGGCGGTAACAACGTAATTCGAGGTGAGCTTCGAGTTTGGGATAACAATCGCCTTGTTTTCGGGTGTGGAGAGTGTCGTAAAGAGCATCTCAATCTTCTCGACGCGCCCCTTCACCTCGCTCGTCTCGAGGGTGTCACCGATTTTAAAAGGCTTGTTCGTGATTATAATAACCCCACTCGCCGCGTTCGCAAGGTTGTCCTTTAGCGCCAAACCTACCGTCACAAGAGCCGCACCCAGCG
Organism: Acutalibacteraceae bacterium; assembly: GCA_045543505.1. GTDB lineage: Bacteria > Bacillota > Clostridia > Oscillospirales > Acutalibacteraceae > CAG-557. Next base: position 1,244 of record JAZQMR010000206.1, read on the forward strand.
CCGCGATAATCGATGAAACGTTAACTCCGAAACAAGTGACGACCATCAAAATAACGATGGCGCGAAAGACAACCTTCAACAAAGAGTTCGAAAAGGAAACTATGCTTTCGTCAAGCTTGTATTTCTCCATGGCAGCTTTTATCATCGCAGTGAGCTTGCCGGCCAAGAACCAGCCGACAAAAAAGACGACTACCGCTGGCACCAGCTGCCTCAGCACGAATGTTGTGTATACGCTTGAGTTCAATAAAGAAAAGTTTGTAAGCATGGTTGAAGTCCTTTGCAAAAATAAAAATGTTGAACTTATTATAGCACAATTTTTGCTTAATATGTAAGTGTAGACTGTATAGGGGGGAAGGTATAAAGAGCCGCCCGAACACAACGCACCTCAGCCTAAAAATGTGTCCTCACACAATGTGCGGAACCCGCGCAGGCAAGGTCGCGGAAAGCTCTTCTGCTGACCAAATGAATTACTCCTGCGGAATAAAGCCAGCATAAAAAAACACTAGGGGGGCTTTCATCTTATTCCTCAAATTTTCTCTTACTTGTAAGTAACCGTAGCATGACGCCGAGGGCGAGAAGTGGCACCACACCTAAACTTGATACAGTAAGCTGGATTGCACGTTCGCCAGTGGGGGAGTTAAGTTTATAATCATCAACATACACATCTCCGCAAAAGGAGCAAACACCGTTAACCCAGTTATGTTCAGTAGCAGGATCATCAGTCGTATCTATCACGCCGCAGACATCGCAGTGGGAAGTTTTCGTTCCAGAAGACGTACAGCTAGCGTCATTATTGTATGTATAGGTTATAAAGGTATGAGGTAACGCAGGAATAGATTCCTCTTTTGTTTTGCCACAACCATTAGCACAAGTAAACTTAATCCATCAGCAGAGCAAGAAGCAGCATACACAACTTCTTCGCTATCTCACTATGATTATTGGGCCATAGAGCGTGTAGTCAATAAAAAAGGAGGTGCTGCTCAAATAACTATATCGATAGATTTATTGACATGAATGGCCGCGTAAAGGAACATCGTCAAATCAATCATTTTAAGTGAACGTGAAACACAGCAGGTTTTTCGTCTAAATCTTGCAAACCAGTGCCTCTGAGGAAAGTTGTTACTTTCAATTAAATGTGTCTCAAATTTTGTTTGAATTGGACGTTTTGGTGGCATAAAATCACTATAAACACTGTATCGATCACTAAAAAAGGCCTTGACGTTCCACTTGTTCAGTTGGGCATTGCTAAATTTTCAAACATTCGATAAAATCCCTATGCATAAACAGCAAAAGAGAGTACTTAATCATCTGCAGACTCTTCGAATAGCAGTAGGTTTTTCGGGCAATCGTGCAAGATAGTGACGCAACAACCGGTTCATGCGTTCGACGGTATATGTGTGTGCTTTTCCAGTGAGAGGTTTGGCCGGGGCGATGAGATTGTAGGCACGCCAATGGTCAGATGCATAAAATCTCGCGGCAATATGGCTAATTTTATCTGTGAGTTTTTGGAAGTGTTTTGTTTCTCGAGTTCCAATTTGGAAACCAACGAGCCGCTTTGTGGCGCGGTCTACCGCGGTCCAAAGCCAGATGTTTTTTTAATTTATGCACAACTCATCAAGCTCCAAAATCTCGACGTTCTCGTCTTTTTTAGGAACTTTCTCTAATTTCGCGCCAGTTTTTTACCCAGTTTATGACATAGACATGGCTAACTTTAAGTATTCTTTCGATCCTTCTAAAGCCCTTCCTTCCAGATACATCTGTATCGCTTTTCTCTTGATATGTTCTGGGTAGCCGCGCTGGCTTACCGTGTAGTGGCCCCCGCATTTTTTGCACAAATACCGCTGTTTTTTGGTGTTAAATCCGCTTTTTACTCGTTTTTCGCTCCCGCATTTCGGGCATTTAAGTTTTTTATCCATGTTTCTATTTTACTTTGTGTATCGGTTTTT
>JAZQMR010000207.1:0-1602 GCA_045543505.1 Acutalibacteraceae bacterium
GTTGTTGAGTGCTGGGTTGGCCGAAGGCCCTGCGGGCCTTCGGCGCCTCTGATCCGACAGCCGGACGCTTAAGTCACGCCCAAACAAGGGACCAATCAAAAATAGTCTAACTCGGACTATCGTATCATCTTCTTCGCGGCACTCTTCATAATAGCTGATGCAATTGGCCCGGCGGTTTTTGAGCCATACCCTGAATTCTCCACGACCACCGTAAAGGCGAGTGGCGTATCTTCGTTGGCGGAGAAACCCACCATCCAGCCGTGGGGCTTTTTATTTTCGCCGACCTCGGCAGTACCGGTTTTCGCGCAGACGTTAAGGCCAGGGAACATCGAATTGCCATAATTTTTCTCGACATTGTAGCGCATCATATCCTTAAGTCGGTCGGCAACATCCGCATCTAGTAAAGTTTCCGCCGTCTGGTGGCCAAGATATCGCTCGATGTTGGTGGTCCCCTCAGTGTAAATGTCCTCCACTATGTGCGGCAAAACCGCCGTACCAGAGTTAGCAATCGCGCCCATAAGAATCAGGCTATGCATCGGGTTGAGCAGATCATTATATTGGCCGACGCCCGACCAGCCAAGGCTGTAATTATCCGCGCCGTGAACGTCATACACGCTCTTTTTCGTCTCGATTCTGTCAAAGGTAAAACTCCGATTGAAGCCAATAGAGTTGGCTGTTTGCGTCATGCGCTTTTTGCCCAGCTCAATGGCTAAGTCCGCAAAGTAAATGTTGCACGAGTCCTTCATGGCCTCTCGCAGCGCGATATCTCCGTGGGCGGCCAGGCAAGTGATTTTTTTGTCGTTAACCATCTTAGTCTGCTGACAGTCGTAGGTTTTCTCCTCGAGGTTCGGAAGCGTCGCTAAGCCCGCTGCGCTCGTAGCAAGCTTCATGACTGAGCCCGGCGCATATGAGGCGCTAAGGGCACGGTTGATGTAGGCGCCTTCGTAGAGGCCAAGCTTGTCCTCGAGGACGACCTCCGGATGGTAGGGGTCGTAGGTGGGCGTGCTGACCATGCAAAGAATCGCGCCAGTCTTGTAGTTGCTCACGCAAACCGCGCCCCTATGCGACCCGAGCAGCGCCAAAGCCTTCTTGCAAAGCTCGCTGTCGATGGTAAGTTTGATGTTTTTCGGCTGGCTAAAGGCCTCTGCGAAGTTTGTGCCGAAAATGAAGTTGTAGCCATAGAGCTCGTCGCGGTACAGCGTCTGGATGGCCGTGGCAATGTGCGTGCTGTCGTCGCCAACGGTATGCAAAACGGCCTTGCGCGTGGCCCCGTCCTTGTGGTAAACGCGCTTTCCGTCTTCGCTGTGAGCCAACACCACGCCGTTTGTATCGAGTATGTCGCCGGCCGTCGTGAGGTTCCTCGCAGAAAAGTGCTTATTCATTGGGCTCATCGCCCACAAATTGCCAACTGTGACGAACTTGTACACGAAAAAGCCGATGCCAATCATAAACATCAGCGTGACGAGCGACACAACTATCGAGCGCCTTCGCGTGGTTCGCATGAAATCACCTGCCTCTTTTTCGTTAAAATTTGGACTAGATTGGATCGGTTTGGTTTGATCAAAGCTCTAGCCGCGCCGCGAGGCGCCGAAGGCCCCGTTG
>JAZQMR010000208.1:0-4943 GCA_045543505.1 Acutalibacteraceae bacterium
CAACGAAGTTGCGCTCTGGGGTGGCCGAAGGCCCTGCGGGCCTTCGGCGCCTCGCGGCGTCCATGGCTTAAGCAGAATGCTCTTACCTACCGGGCAAATTGCTTTCACGGCGCGCTTATGCTAGAATAAAATTGCTTAATTTTCAGGAGGTACTTCAACTATGGCATACAAGATTAGCGACGAATGCATCTTTTGCGGCGCTTGCGAGGCCGAGTGTCCCGTCGGTGCGATTTCCTCCGGCGACGGCAAGTTTGTCATCGACCCAGAACTTTGCATCGATTGTGGCGCTTGTGCAAGTATTTGTCCGGTTGGTGCGCCGTCTCAAGATAACTAACTAGGCGTATACATAGGCTAGGCGGGCGTCAACAGCCTCATTGTGGATGTTGGTGCCCTTTATTTTTGCACAGATCAAACCCTAGCAAGGGGCGGTCCGCACGATTAAAAATCGTGCTCGCCGACAAATTTTGTCGGCGGCCGCAAATTGAAAATTTGCGGGGACCGCCCCCCCATCGCAGCAGCCGAGAAAGAGGGAAACCATTGTTAAAAGAGGGCGAACGCACAGAGAACCTGTCGAACGACATAAAGGTAATAATTTCGCGAGAGCACAACTTTGGCACAGACACGATGCTTCTCGCGGACTTTTCCATGCCGAAAAAGCATGAGCAGGCGGTGGAGATCGGCACGGGCTGCGGCGCGATACCACTATATTGGTGCAGCACGACCGAGGTGAAAAAAGTCATCGCGATAGACATACAAGCGAAGGCCTGCGACCAACTGCGGCGATCCATCGGGCTGAGCGGCGTGGCTGATAAAATCGAGGTCCTTCACACAGACATAAAGGGCTCCATGCCGACGATAGTGCCGCACAGCTGCGATTTAGTCGTGTGCAACCCGCCGTACAAAGCCGTCGGGAGTGGAATTGTCAACGAGGAAAAAGAGCGGCGCATCGCCCGGCACGAGCACGAATGCACCATCGACGACGTGACAAGCTGCGCGGCGAGGCTGCTAAACTTTTGGGGCCGACTTTGCCTATGTCATCGCGTTGAGCGCCTATGTGATGTTCTTGAGTCGATGCGAAAAAACGGTCTCGAGCCGAAGAAAATACGCTTTGTGCAACAAAGAAAGTCCTCGCCGGCCAAGCTGTTTCTCGTCGAGGGCAAAAAGGGCGCAAAGCCTGGTCTCATCGCGATGCCGACACTTTTCATCGAGAATGACGAGGGGGATTTATCGGACGAAATGAAGCGAATTTACAAGTATTACGGAGAGCGGCCATGAGCGGCAAGTTGGTGGTCGTCGGCACGCCCATCGGCAACCTCGGCGACACGTCGGCGCGCGCGGTGCAGGCCCTCGAGGCGGCAGATTTCATCGCGGCTGAGGACACTCGCGTGACGGTGAAGTTGCTGAATCATTTTGGCGTGAAGAAGCCAATGGTGAGCTACTTTGAGCACAACAAGCAGCAAAAAGGCGAGTACATCGTGGCGCGAATCCTGGCCGGCGAGACGTGCGCGTTGGTCAGCGACGCCGGGATGCCCGCGATTTCCGACCCGGGCGAGGATCTCGTGGCGCAGTGTCACGCGAACAACATCGAAGTGACGGTCATTCCGGGCCCATGCGCATTCGTGTCGGCTCTGGCCATCTCGGGCCTCCCGACGGGTCGCTTCACCTTCGAGGGCTTCTTGAGCGTCAATAAAAAAAGTCGTTTTGCGCATCTCGACGCCATAAAAAAAGAGCCTCGCACGATGGTCTTCTACGAGGCGCCGCACAAGCTTTTGCGTACCCTGATAGACCTTTTCGAGGCGCTTGGCGACCGTAGAATTTCCATCGTACGAGAGCTCACGAAAATCCACGAGGAAGTTTTGCTGACGACCTTGCAAGGGGCCGTTGAAAAATACGAATCCACCCCTCCGAAAGGCGAATTTGTCCTTGTCATAGAGGGCTACAAAGAAGCTTTAGCCCCCGCCGATGCTGGCGTTTCCGTCGAAGCGGCAATAGAAATGGCGCGAGCCCTACTTGGAAAAGGCTGCACCATCTCGGACGCCGCCAAACAGGCAGCCAAGGCCACCGGTTTGAAGAAAAGCGACATATATAAAGGGCTCCTAAAAGGGTAAAAAAGCCCTTTATGCCGGGCCTTGCCGGCCTCATCATTATATATCGCGCGCACTACTTTTGCAAGATAAAATTAGTGTTTTTGCTGCCAATATTTTCTTGTAAAATGGTTGCAGGAGGCGATATTTATGTTGACGATTGAAAAGGGCCACGATTCCATCACGAAAACGTTTCGGCTGCCAACCGAGCTGGTTGACGAGCTCGGCAAACTCGCGACGACAAACAAAATCTCGCTAAATAACCTCGTAATCCAGTGTCTCGACTACGCGATCAAACACATCGAACCGACCTCAAAGAAGCACAAAAAATAGCATGTTTTTCATAAAAGAAGTTGACTCCAGCGCGAGTCAACTAAATTTTTGTCCTTATTTTTGTAAGCTGCCCATCTTGAGGAACAAGTACGTCTTCAACACTGCTGTTTGCGTTTTCGCATCAGGGATTTCGCCATTCAGAACCATGTAGACAGCCTTATCTATCGGGATTTTCTCCACCTCGATGAACTCATCCTCGTCAAAATTTGTCTCCTCAAAATGGTCAACATGACAAAAATACATATGAATTATCTCGCCACAATAGCCAGGACTTGGAAACAGCTTGCCAAGATCCATATAACCAACGCCAACAGCGCCGGTCTCCTCTTTCAGTTCACGAATGCCCTCCTCGAGCGGATCTTTGCCCGGAATTAACGTTCCAGCTGGCAACTCCAACGTTGGATGACCGACGGCATATCTGTATTGCCGCACGAATAAAAGTTCGTCATTTTCCGTCAAGGCCGCCACGCAAACGCCACCTGTATGCGCGACCACCTCTCGGGTCGACTGCTTTCCGTTGGGCAAGCTGACGGTGTCTTTGTAGATATTCAACAATCTTCCTGAAAAAACATGTTCACTTGAAAGCTTTTCCTCGTTTAAAATCATTTTTTTCTCGCTCACTTGTCGCAAATTTGATTAGCACCCGCGCCGCGGCCGCCATACTCTATATTATTCGCAAATTTGCGCGTTGTAAATGGCGACTTACGAGACGGGGTGTTTTTTTGATCGGTTTTGACTTGAATATGCGCGATGAGTTCATCGACAGGCTTTGCAGCGATTATCCATTTTTGAGGTGTGAAAGCGTCGGAAAAAGCCTGTGCAGCCGAGAACTTCGCGCTTTGCAACTCGGCCCAAGTGAGAATTCAGTGCTTTTTGCGGCGGCCTTTCACGGCATGGAGTGGCTTACAAGCTTGCTAGTTTTAGTGTTTACTAAGCGTATAAGCGAGGCTTTTTTTTACAACTCTGCGCTCTATGGGATAGATGTGAAAAGCGCTTTAAACCGCCGCGGACTGATGGTTGTCCCTTGCGTGAACCCGGACGGCGTAGAAATTTCTCTCAACGGCACACAGACGGCCGGCAGTTATGCTGCGTTGGTCAACGAAATCCTTCGCGGCGGAGACGCAAGTCGCTGGCAGGCCAACGCGCGCGGAGTTGATTTGAATCACAACTTCAACGCCAATTGGGCCGCACTGCACAAGCTCGAGGAGGAACGAGGCATCACCGCTCCGGCACCTACGAGATACGGCGGACCTTTCCCGGAAAGCGAGCCCGAAACTAAGGCGATGGTCAACTTGTGCGAGGACGTTAGCTTCCGACATGTGGTCGCCTTTCACAGCCAAGGCGAGGAAATCTATTGGCACTTCGGCAAGAATACTCCTGCGCGCGCGGAAACTATGGGGCAAACTATGGCAAATCTCAGTGGCTACAAGCTCGCTGAGCCCGAAGGTTTGGCTGTTGGCGGCGGCTTTAAGGATTGGTTCATTGAGCAGTTTTCAAGGCCAGGCTTCACCGTCGAGATCGGCAAAGGAACTAATCCGCTTCCCTTGCCAGATATCGAGCCTATTTATAAGCGGCTCGAGAAAATGCTGGTCTATTGCTGTTTTTCCTAGGTAAAGGGGACAGGGGGCCGTGCATTTCAAGCAAATAAACTTGCTTGAAATAAAACAGAGCACCGCACTTGCGCGCGGTGCTCTGTTTCTGGCGCTGAAATACTTCTCAGCGCCGCACGGCCCCATCTAGAGGCAAGCTCAAATTAATAGTTATCGGCTTTAATCTCAAAATAGGCTTGAGCATGCTTGCAAGTCGGGCACTCATCTGGAGCAGCGTTGCCAACGTGAACATGGCCACAATTCCTGCAAACCCAAACAACAGAACTGTCCTTTTCGAAGACTTTACCGTCCTGAACATTCTTGAGGAGCGCATTGTATCTGGCCTCGTGTTCTTTCTCAACGTCAGCAACGAGCCTCATAGCCTTGGCAATCTCAGTAAAACCTTCCTCATCTGCGACATCGGCAAACTCCTTGTACATTTCAGTCCATTCGAAACGCTCACCAGCAGCAGCGTCTTTAAGGTTCTCCATAGTTGCCGGAACAGCGCCATCGTGCAGGTATTTAAACCATAATTTAGCATGTTCTTTTTCGTTTGCAGCGGTCTTCTCAAAGATATCCGCAATTTGCTGATAGCCATCCTTGCGAGCCGCAGAAGCGTAGTATGTGTACTTATTGCGCGCTTGAGATTCTCCAGCAAACGCCGCGAGCAAATTTGCCTCCGTCCGAGTTCCTTTTAGATTCATAGTGAAACCTCCTGGTCAGATAAAAACTAAATTTACGCTAATTATACAAGTAAAACCGCTAGTTCGCAAGGATGGTTTTGGTGCAAAAGGTGAAACTCTTGCTAAAGTTTGCTTTTGCAGAAAGTTATGATCAGACTCTATGCCGCGCCGCGAGGCGCCGGAGGCCCGTAGGGCCTTCGGCCACAGGAGGGCACAACAAAGTTGTGCCCTCCTGTACAAAGAAGTCGGGTCGT
>JAZQMR010000209.1:0-1816 GCA_045543505.1 Acutalibacteraceae bacterium
GGCCAACAAGGAAAATGAGCCGCCTGTAATATTGCCCTGCTCCCAGGTCATACCATCTGTTGAATAATAAATCCCCGTGCCGCTGTTGCCGGCGGCTACCCACAAGCCGTTTGCGTTTATCAGCTTGTAGTAAGCCCCCTCTGTGACATTTGACTGTGTCCAGTTTATGCCATCAGTTGAGTATAAAAGGCCTATTGGGTTGGCATAGTCGGCGGAACGAAGAACCCACACACCATTGGCTTTTGTGGGCATAGAGAGGTAGTGACCGCTGTAGGATTTCTCCCAGTATCGGCCGTTGTTTTCGATAACATCTACGCCGCTTTTTTTATTTCGACGAGAAATAATTGCACTTCCCATATTTACGCCTCCCTTGTTATGGTGGAATACCATAGGCCGTCATGAGTATCAGTAGATGTATCGCCGGCTACCCAGACTCCGTTTGCACAAACTAAATATCCTATATTCCCACTGGTAATATTAGATTTCGTCCATGTCACGCCATCAGCTGAATAAAACAACCCTGTATCACCACTGCTGCAACGAGCTATCCACATCCCGTTAGAATTCACCACTTCGCTGAAAGTCCCGCTAGTGATATTAGACGGTGTCCATGTTGCACCATCAATCGAATAATATAATCCAGCACTAGAGCCACCGCCAGCGACCCATAATCCATTTGCATTTTCAATGCAGGTAATGCCACCACTAGCAATACTGGATTGGTTCCACGTCTTGCCATCGTTTGAATAATAGCTGGTGCCATAACTGTAGCAGGCCATCCAGACTCCATTTGCATTTATCACCTTGTCGAAGCGCCCACTAGTAATGTTAGACTGTGTCCAGGTCATACCATCGGTTGAATAATACAAACCGGAGACACCGCTAAAACCCGTGTTGCACGCCACCCAGACTCCGTTTGCGTTCGCTGCAGGCGTGACAGTTCCACCAGTAATATTAGATTTTGTCCATATCATGCCGTCTGTTGAATAATACAGACCGGTGTTATAACTTCTGCTGCCGGCCACCCACACTCCGTTTGCGTTCATTAAATTGGTGATGCCAGTGGTAGCCGCATCTGTTTTTGTCCACGTCTTGCCGTCTGTGGAATAATGTAGGCAGGTGGTAGAGCTGCCGCCAGCTAGCCACATACCGTTTGCATTCGCCACCTCGTAGAAATATCCACTGGCAATATTAGATTGAATCCACGTCTTCCCGTCTGTTGAATAATGCAAACCGGTTCCATTTCCGCAGCCGCCAACCCACACGCCATCTGCATACGCGAAGTCGGAGAGAAAACCCCAGTCGTTAACGGTAAGCGTATCAGATTGTGTCCAAGTCATACCATCGGTTGAATAATACATACTGTCGCAACGGGCGACCCACAAGCCATCTGCATACGATATAACCGCGCGGTAGCCGCTAGTAACGTTAGATTGCGCCCAGTACCGACCGTTATTTTCGACAATGCTTGAGCCATTTTTACTTTTTTGAGAAATAAGCGCTTGCCCCACTATCGCACCACCTTCAGCTGGATTGGCAGCGCGACCGTTGGCGCTTCTTCAAGACAGGTCACGGTTATGCTGCCATCTGAAGTTTCGATTTTAGAAACACAGCTCCAAGCCTCCAATTGGCTCAAAGCTGTGTCTTTTGAGGCGTTTAGAACTACGTCAACAATCGGGTTATCCGTAGCTAAAATTCCGGCTACTTCAACGCTTTGTACGTACTCGCCGGTTTCGGCTGCCTCCCAGTTCGTACCAATTTCCACCGTGTACGTTACGGTCGAGCTCCCACTCTCATTAACGATTACATCAACAAT
>JAZQMR010000210.1:0-3197 GCA_045543505.1 Acutalibacteraceae bacterium
CAGAAATCGACAAGGCTGCCGCGGTTGTCGGGTGCTTTCCGTCCGCGTCGCTGAAGAGCTGGCCGCACACTGAGCACTTATAGTGGGCCTGGTGGCCAGGCTCGGTGCAGGTGGCGTCTAGCTGGGAGACGGCCTCGGGTGTACAGTCCGAAGGTGAAGCCTCACCAGCGCCGGCCACGATGGGCGTGCTGGCGTAGGTCACGTTGCAGCCCTCCTCGCCGGTGGTGCGCTCCAGCCAAATGTTGCACTTCGAGAAGTCTCTTAGCTCAAAGCCGGTAATCGCGGAGTTGCAAGCCGTCACGACCTCACTGGCGCCAACCGTGGCCGAGCCAGTGCTGTCCATCGTCTTGCTGTAGGACCAGTTTTCGCCCGCATCGGTCACGCCCTGCACCATCAGCACATCGCCGGCAGCGGCATTTTTTACCGTAATGGACTTCTTATCTGTGCCCAGCGTCGCGGTGCCGCCACAATATTTGTTCACACGCAGCGTCATGGGAGTGTCAGCCGAAATCGCCTCAAATTTTCCGCTTTCGGCGGAAGATGCAGCTGACGCTGCAGATGCAAAGAGGACAGATGACAGATTTAGCCGAAAAGCGGCAGAGACAGCAGGGACATCGGAGTTTGCATCCATGAAGTCGGTATAGACTCCGGGATCGACGGTGAGGGCTTGAAGGCTAGATGTAGGATAAGGCGAGCGCAGCCAATGAATACCGCCCCAATAAGATTTATCGATTTTTAAAGAATCGGCGGCGCCGACGGTGAGTGTATCGTCATCCTCCCAATCATCTGCGAGTGTAGCATCATAGCGAGGCGCATACAAAACATCCTTGGTTGTGTACGCTTTCGCGCCGGAGACATAGTTGTCATCTTTGTCAAACTCGGCACCCTGCATGTCGTAGGTCGTAATCGTCGAGGGGTCCATCAAACCTTTTTCGGTGGCGTTGAAGAAGCCTTTGTAAGGGTCAGTGTCGCCAGCATAGATTTGTTGGAGCACTGTCCGCAAGTTACTCGCGCCCCAGTGGTTCGCGAGGACGTGATCCGGTTCTTGGCCAGCAGTATAGGAACCCCAATCGGCAGTAAATGAGGCCTTTTCAGCCGCGGAGCCAACCCAATAAGTCCCATCACTCTGGTCCGTGAAGTAGCTAGGCTGGAACCGGCTGTCAACCGTCGAGGAACCACGGAAGGCGTAAGCGCTAATTAACGGCTCTTCGGAGTACAAGACAACACTGTCAGCCGCGTCCGAGCCGGCAATGAGCCAGTTAATCGGGCCCTTTTGGGCGGTCTTGACAATGGCGTTGTCGCCAGCGTCATACCCAACTTTGTATTTTGCATCCGCCGGCCGGTGACCGAATGAAAGACGCCCAAATTTACGAAAATCGAGGCTAGACAAGCTAAAGGTCTCAGCGCTGGTCAAGTCGCCCGGCAAGGCGAACATCGTCTTAGAAATACCCGACACACCGCTCGACGGCACCAGATAAATGTTCTTCACGTAGCCGGTGTCAGCGCCCTCCTCGGTATCCTCATCACCTTGGTATGTAAATGTCAAAGTGTAGTTGCCCAGAGGCAAACCAATTTTGACAGTCTCAAACGAAGTCTCCTCGCCGGACTTTTGGGCGCTGTGCAGCACGGTACCATCCGCGTCCTTCAGCTCGAAGCGGAGGAAATCATAACCTGCCTCGCTGCTCACCATCCAGTCAAACATCAGCTCCGCACCGCCCGCGCCCACCTCCACGGGAATCGTCATCGTGCAGGCCGTCGAGTTGCTGCCCTGGTTCTGCGACATGTATAGAACAGAGCCAGCATCAAGGTTGCTGGGTTGCAAGGGCGCAGGCGTGGTGGACCCGGCTGGCGTGAACGCGATGTTCTTCACATAGCCGGTGTCAGCGCCACCCCAGTAACCCCAATCGTCGCCCTGGTACGTAAACTTCAATGTGTAGAAACCTCCATTCAAATCCAACTCAACCGTGTCGAAGGCACTTTCCACGCCGGACTTTTTATCCTCATAGACAACCTCCCTGGAAGAATCAAGTACTTTATACCAGAGGTAATCATAGTCTTCCTCGCTGCTCACCTTCCAATCGAAGGAGAGCACACCACCCGCGGCGGGAACCTCCACAGGCACCTCCAACACGCACGGGGTCATGTTCGGTAGAACACCCTCGTAGTCATCGGAGAACGCAGTACTCTGGTTCTGCGTCTGGTACACGCCATCAACCTCGCGCCACAACGTGATATCCTTGGCACGGAAAGTCCAACGCGTCCGCTCGCCCGCCCGAAGGTCGCTAGGTTTCAGCTGAACAGCGCCCGCGGGAACAGTCGGGTCGTCCGGCGGCACCTCCCCAGGCACCAAGCCCACACAGAGCTCGTCATAGTCAAGCGCAAACACCGCACCAACCGGCAAGGAGCCAGTAACACCCGCTGTCGCCGAGGGGCTAGAGCAGAGCGCGCCATCACCAGTAACAATCGTCGCGACGCCGTAGGAGATACCGGCCTGCACAACCGCATCATCAGCAACAGGAGTCCAGTCCGAAGTAGTAACCCAACCGGCCCCCGTGACAGAAGCCGATGTCACATCAAAACCGGCAGCGCGCGTAACGGAAACGGCAAAGTTCTTATCCAAATCCAATTCCGGGAAGGGCCGGCCAACCACCAAGTCCGGGACGTCAACGACGGACACCTCCACGCGCGGCCAAAACCCAGGCAAAGACAACTCAACAGCGAAATCCCCATCAGGCCACCTCGAGGTGTAGAGCGACGCACCACAATTCGACGCGAAGGTGGTAGACGCGCCAACCGTAAAAGAACCGGAAGAATCGAACGCCGCCAAAAACATGCTCTCGAAGTTGTCTTCGGTAGCAGTGTCACCAGGTGTCCAAGCGGGGACCAAGTCAACCACCGTAGCCGACGGCGAATCCGCGCCCGGCGCAAACACCGTCACTTCCAGCTGCACGTCGTCCAGCGAGGGGAGCGGCTTGCCCACCACCAGCTCCGGCACGTTCGTGGCTTTTATGTACACGCTCTGCGCAACTGGGACGTCATCCTCCGCAAAGGTCGTCACGGGCACACCCAGCAGTACCATCGCCATGCACAGCGACACCGCTAACAATTTTTGGGCAAATTTTTTATATACCTTCGCCCCCCCCCCTAAATTAAAAGAGGGGAATTTGTGCCATTTGCCTTTTGGTTGCGCGAGTTTG
>JAZQMR010000211.1:0-2598 GCA_045543505.1 Acutalibacteraceae bacterium
TTTACGCAAAAAACGAAGAGGTGATTTTATAAATATTAACCCGATAATAGAATCGGCGTTTTCTGGTTTTGAAGTAAATAAAAGGCGCATTCCCATCGCATTTTTAAGCTACACAGGAAACGCTGATACGTATTTAACTTATTACACTTGGCAAGAGCAGCCGGAAAACTTTTTTGATGATGAACATCATGCAGAAGTGGCCTATGGCACGATTGATATTTTCTCGAAAGGAAATTTTAAGGGTATCTTGAAAGAAGTGAAAAAAATTTTAAAGGCAAACAACTTCACTTGGACTGATAATGGGCCGGAAACGTTTGAGCGCGATACCGGATATTACCACGTTCCGGTGAATTTTTGTGCAGAAAATATTTTAGTTTAGAAAGTTTGGAGGTTTTATTTTGGCAGGAATTGGACTAAAGAGTTTCAAATATGCAAAATTGAACAATGATGGAACTTATGGACCGGTAAAGACGCTTGCCGGGGCCATAGAATGTAAGGTTTCACTGGACCTTTCGGAGGCCATGCTTTACGCTGATGACGTTATCAAAGAACAGGTTTCCATCTTTAAAAGTGGCACGTTAACGGCTGGCATCGACGATGATAACGATGAAATTTTTGCTGAGCTTCTCGGCAAAACCGTCGATGAAGAGACGGGTGTTGTCATCTCAAATGTGAACGATGTTCCAATTTATGTTGGTTTCGGTCACATCGTGCCGAAAATGGTTGGTGGTGCTCTCAAGTACAAAGTGGAATTTTTCCCGAAAATGAAATTCAAGCCGTTTATCGCTGACGCCAAAACAAAAGGTGATAATCTGGAATTTACGACACCATCGGTTGAAGCGACAATTTTTGAAAACGACGATGGCGACTGGGAAAAACACAAGGTTTACGACACAGAAAGTGAGGCAAACACCGCGTTAGAGGGCTTTTTTGTACAGTCAGAAATCGTAGAGGGGTGATGATTTTTGGTTGATAAAATCAATTATTTAGAGACAGAAACAGAAAAGTTCCCGCTGATTTTTACGTTAAACGTAATGGAATCGATACAGGAAAAATACGGAACCATTGAGGCTTGGTCAAACTTGATTCAGCGTGATGGCGAGCCGGATATCAAGGCTTTGAAATTTTTTATTGCCGAAGCAATTAATGAAGGCATTGAGATTGAAAATGAAAAAACCGGCGAAAAACGAAAAGCAATAACTTCGAAAAAGGCTGGCAGAATCTTGACTGAAATCGGGCTTTCTGGAGCTGCAAACAAAATTATGAGTACTGTTGCTGAGAGTATCCAATCGGAAACTGAAAAAAACGTAGACAGCCTGCAGAATCCTTAACTGCGGGCAAAAATGTTTCAAAAACCATTCCATTGGATTTTTCCTGGATTTTGTTTGTTGGAACAAAAATGCTTGGATTCACCGAAAAAGAAGTCGGTCATATGACTCTGAAAAAATGGAGTCTTTTATATAGGCATTTCCGAGCATATCACAATTTTTGCGTTCAGCAACAGCTATTTAAAGACGAAAAAATCAATGCATCAAGCACCGATGAGTGGTTACCAAGTTAGAGAGGGGTGAGAAAAATGGCCGGTTCAAATACATTCGGTGGAACAATTAAGCTTGAAGGCGAAAAAGCCTACAGAGAAGCCATTAAACAGATAAATTCCGACCTTAAGGTTATGGCCTCAGAGATGGGCAAAGTTACCGCTGAGTTTAACAAAAAACGGCGAGTGACCTCGCATGACATGTCGCGCTAAATTTTTGCGCGAACAATTAGCTCACGCACGCGGAAGAAGTCTGTTCAGGCGCAAGATTGTTGGAAAAAGACAGCTTGAAGTTTGAGTGAAATTAAAGCTAACTGTTTGCGCAATATGTAAAACGCGTGAAATAAAGCCTTTTGTTTGCTTGCACCTGGGAGCGCGAAATCGTTTTTTTGCGAGCTTTTCTTTTCGGTGCGTGACCGCACACGACATGTCGCGCGAAGGTTTGGTGCAAACAATTATCGAGCTCACGTGGAAAGAGCCAAAGCGAGAACTGTAAAAAACGCGTGCAATATAGCTTTTTGTTTACTTGTGGACTGGTACGCGAAACCGTTTCTTTTGCGAGCTTTTCTTTTCGTAAAGAAAAGCGAAGTTGACCTTGCCAAATCAGTTGTCACCGTTGGACTTAATTTTGAGAGCGCGTTTGCCGGCGTTCGAAAAACTGTCGATGCAACGGAGGAAGAGTTTGAACAATTTGAGTCTGGACTTCGCGAGATGTCAACGCAAATGCCAGTGACCGCATCTGAGCTAGCTGCGATCGCCTACTTTTAAGCTACTACATCAGCGTGGCTGAAAGGCTGCATGAAAAGTTTTAGCGTGATTTATTTCGCGTGAATGAGCTCAAATTTTGCAAAGTCTTTGGCGCGACTCGGCCTGCGGGGCCACCCGCTGCGGCTTCAAAGCTTTCTGATTTCTTTCAGACGGCCGGTGAATCAGGGCCTTTAAAAGACGCACTGGATAAGCTTTCGGAAAGCGCAGGAACTTTGATTGAAAAAGCCAGCGATATGATTGTAAACATGCTGCCGCCGCTGATGAGCGCGATTTCTTGGCTGATTGAAAACGCT
>JAZQMR010000212.1:0-9910 GCA_045543505.1 Acutalibacteraceae bacterium
TGTACATCATAAAGAGAAAGTCTTTGGAGAGACAATACAACGAGTTGAAATTTATTACAAGATGATAGGACAAGTGCAGATTCCGAAATTGAGTCGTTCAGAGAGAGACAGTTGCAAAAAATCTTTTGGACGCACAAAAAAAGAGCAGATTGCCTGTTAAAAACAATCTAGCTCTCGAGGACCTGAATATTAAAAGTAGTTATAAGAAATCTCAAGTCCCTTATAACTACCCACACTGGTGCGGGTGACAGGACTTGAACCTGCACGGTGTTGCCACTAGAACCTAAATCTAGCGCGTCTGCCAATTCCGCCACACCCGCAAATAAATTTTATGCAAAAGTTGATTTGCTTGATGAATACACTATAAAAAATACAAATTAATTTCTAAAGTAAAACAACTTTGTGGTCGAGGTGACAAGATTCGAACTTGCGGCCTCTGCGTCCCGAACACAGCGCTCCACCAAACTGAGCTACACCTCGAAATTGAACATTCAAAAATCAATTGGTTTCTTAGTTGTTTTGCGAAAATCATAGGTAATCTATATAAGTCTTTGATTCAAATAAGTCCATCTGATAATTTTCTTTTAGCGACCTAACTGCATCAATCTTCTTCTTTTGTGCCTTTAGTTCACGAATTTTAGCCTTATCATCTTCGCTTACTTTATAAATAGCATAGATATCATTTCCGTTCTTTAAGGCCAAATCTGTTAACTTCATCTTTAAGTTTACATTATACTTACGCAGACGACTATGCCTCGAACAACGAAGCGTAAAGATAGATATGAAGATTCCGCCCCAGCTAAGCGCAACTAACTACTTCAAATTCACAATAAAATCCATTCAATATCTCTGCTTTCTCCAATTATACACGCCTTCTTCAAAAAAATCAAGGCCTATAGGAGTGCCCTATAGAAGCATTTATGATATACTAGATTTATGAAATGTAAAGCATGTAATGACGAAACAAATCAAATAAAAGCTGGAAAAACAAAAGCGGGAACCCAAAAATACAAATGCAAAATATGCGGAAAATTATATACTCCAAACCCTAAAAAAGACCAGCTATAAAAAAATAAAAATAATTTTAGAGAGAAAGAGACCTTAGCAGAGCTAGAGTCTAAAAGAAAAGCTATTGAATAATTAGATTTTAGGTATAGGCTGATAAGGCTTTTGGTCACGAAGGACCAGCAAAAATAATGTTACAGAGTTTTCTTGCAACGGCACCAACAGCAGTTAGATGTTTGCCGCTCGCTCTGAGAGACTGATAGTAAACAGAGAGGACAGGGTCACAGAACGAAGCCCTGTTTGCGGCAGCCCAAATAGTTCTTCTAAGATATGGTGAACCTCTTTTGGAAATTTTGTTTTGTGTTCCGATAAAATTTCCTGACTGCTTAACAGAAGCATCTAAGCCTGCAAAAGCAACTAGCTTAGTTGCAGAATCAAATCTTGAAATATCACCGATTTCACCGAGAATATTGCCAATATCGGGAATGGTGATAATTACCTGGTTTTCCTCAAAAAGCATAGTTGTCATCTGCTCTTCAAGCTCATTCAACTGATTTTCAATGAAATTAATCTGCCCAAGCATTTGTCTGATTTGAAAGGCAAATGCATCTGTAGCGAATTTAACTCCAAATGAATTGGCAGCAGCATCTTTAATTTGGATTGCTTTTTCTATACCGAAACGGCCGTTACTGCATTTGCTGATAAATTTTGTGAGCTTGGCTGTGCTGATAGACAGCATATCTTCAGGGGTTGGATATTTACGTAGCAATTCGTTTGATGTAACACCGAAAGTATCCGAAAACAAATTGCTGCATTCAGGAAATATCTGGTCTAACAAGCAAATTACTTTGCGTTTGTAGTTTGAACACGCATCAGCAAGAAACAGTCTATATCTTGAAAGTTGGCGCAGCGCCATAATGTTTTCACTTGACAGAGATGTTGACGAAAACTGCCCGAATCGCATAATCTGAGCAATTATGAGAAAGTCTGTTGAGCCATTTTTAGTTTGTCTGATGTACATTTTTCTAAAAGTCTTACTAAACAGGACATTGGAAATTGATCACATATGAGCTTGGCAAATTCGGCCATTGTGTCGATAATTTCGACACGCTGATATTAAATTTCTTTCTTAATTTATGAAAGATTCAGTCGTCAGAAGTGACAGAGAACTTTTGCATTAAGGCAAGTAGCTTTTCACATCCTTTTTGTGTGTTGGAAAATGATATGCTTTTGCAAAGAAGTTTGCCGTTACTGTCAATTATCGAAGCCTCATGAATATGTTTTGCGATGTCGATTTTTATGTAGAACATACTGCACCTGCTCAAATTTATTTGTGCAGATAAAGTCTATACCTCTGTTTCTTTACGGCATACAACCTCGTTAGATATTCAGCGACTTGGCGCTATCCAGCTCATTCGTATAAGCCCGTAAAGATGAGACGCAACTCTGTTTTCGGAAGACTTTGCTTCAAGGGAGTGTTCTGCGACCTCTATCTGTACAGACCCATTATCTCATATGGGTTATTAAGATAACGAGAAGTTTCGATATTTTTCTTCAAAATATCGTATCTTTATTATACGAGGAAGCGGTCAAAGTGCTAGAGTGTGTCGTCAATAAAGCTGGGGTATGCGCTGCCAGGGCTGACAAAAATCCACATCATTAACATCAAAGTTCAACAAAAATGCAGGATCCGCATTTAAAATTGCAAGCAGGCAATTTATGTCAATTATGGAAGCCGTTCCTTAAAAAAGAAGATGATAATTTCGTCTTTCGCAACTCAAGGGAATTCACTATTTTCACCAACTGCATTATTGGATATTGGCGCAATACAACTAAGCTTTATTGACAACACTGTCTAGCGGGTTTCTTTCCGTAAAGAAAAGCGGAAATCAACTAAAGATTGTTGGCGACATCGGAACACAGATTTTTGAGGGTTATAGCAATGATGGACAAGATTTAGAAAACGGCTCACACACTGGATTTTCACTGCTGGATGACATTCTAAAAGGGATGTCAGCTGGGAATTTAATAATTCTCGCAGCAAGGCCGAAGGTCGGCAAAACGGCCTTTCTCCTTTCGATTGCGGAGAATGATTCGCGGGGGCGCGCTGCCAGTGGCAGATTAAGCGGCGGTGGCGAATAGGAAGAAATAACGAGCAATGCGCAGTGTGCCAAGCGAGCAGAGCGACTATATTTCTGACCGGAAAAAGAAATCCGGCAGGACGGTTGCGTTTTATTCGCTGGAGATGAAAAGCGCGGAGCCCGCGCAGGCTACGTCGCGCACATTGATTTTACAAATTAAAAAAATACACACGTGGCAAAATAGCCAGCGAATATGGCCCTGGAACGAAAAAAAATGTAAATTTCCGAAAGATTTCTTGGAAGCCTGGAGCCATTTTTGTGTTGTTTTTTTTATTGAAGCCAAAATTCAGCAAGTTCTACTCAGTGGCTCCAGACGGTGCTTTGTCGCGTGAGGTCAAGACTGAGATTGAGGAAATTTTAAAGTCGAGCTCGCTTACCTATCAAAACTTGCACTCCATGCGCTTCTAAAAAATCTCGGTAAGCCAACGTCTCCACCAAGTAAATATCTTTCTCGACCAAGTGGCTAACCGCCCTGGGTCACTTCCTAGGTGTCCACGCCAATAAATACTTTCATTAAAAACAGCCTCCTTAATACGTCTGAATTCTCAATTGGTTGCTCTTGTGTAAAAAAACTTCCATTACTCCCAAGAAAAGCCTTCGTACAGGTTTAATCCTCATTACCAGCTGTACGTTTGCAGGTATTTGCTCAAAAAAAGGTACCCATCAAAAGATGGATACCTCTTTATTTATGCTTATGTTGTCGTATTTAGCTTGTCGAACCCGACGAAAGCATTTTATCAAATTTGGGTTCGCCCTCATGTAAATGTCCACAATACAGTTGAATAATACAGACCATCGAATCCGCTGGCAACCCACATCCCATTTGCATTCGTTGCGAAAGTGAGGCCTTGGCTAGAAACATTGGACTTTATCCAAGTCTTTCCATCTATAGAGTAATATAAGCCACAATTTTTGTAGTTGTCATCGTCGTCCAAAATACCAGCAACCCACATGCCATTAGCGTTCTCTACAAATTTAACAGAACCACTAGTGATATTTGATTGTGTCCAGGTTTTACCATCTGTCGAGTAATATAGGCCGCGATTACTATAGGTGGAATGTCCGTTACTGCCCGCAACCCACAGACCGTTTGCGTTCACTATAAATTCGAAGCTGCCACTAACAACATTGGATTGCGTCCATGTTTTCCCATCTGTGGAGTAGTATAAGCCCGTACAGTAATTGTTTTGGCCGAACTCGCCTGTCACCCACACGTCATTTGCTTTCGTTATCACCGAATATGTTCCATAATCGTTAAAAGAAGATTCTCCAGAAGGAAGATTAGATAGCGTCCAAGTCTTGCCATCTGTGGAGTAATATAGACCGGTGCCGCTGTTGTATCCTCCGGCGTGCCATAATCCATCGGTGTAAGTTATAGTTTGGAAGCCTCCAGCTGTAACATTAGACTGCGTCCAATTCATACCGTCTGTTGAATAATATAGCCCGGTATCGCTGGATAAACCGCTAAGGACCCATACGCCATTGGCATACTTGGCCGTGTTGCAAGATGAACCTGGGAAACGCGCACTCGTCCAGGATTTACCGTCTACTGAATAATAAAGTCCCTCATATTCGTCGCTGCCGTATCCACCGGCTACCCACAGCCCGTTTGCATTAGTTGCAAAAGAGCAACTACCGGAAATATTAGTTTTCGTCCACGCTTCACCGTCCGTGGAATAGTACATGCCATCAAGTCCACCAGCTACCCACAAGCCGTTCTCATGCGTTACAAAATTTAGTCGCTTAGCTGCAACAGATACTGTCGACCACGACTTGCCGTTTTTAGAATGATATAAATCGCCGACCTGACCAAGGTATGGCCTAGCCACCCACACACCATTTGCGTATATCGCAGCGGCGACGCGGTCATCAAGAACATTTGACAACGTCCATGTATTTGTCTTATTCATCACGCCGCACCCGATGAAAACATTTTCACCAAGCTTGGGTTCCCCATTATATTCTAAAATGCGCAAGTTTTCACAATAAGCAAAGGCATGATTGCCAATACGCTCAACTTCACCATCAATGTGAACAGATTTTAAATTTCTACAACCGTAAAACGCATCTTCATCAAGCAAATCTAAAGGCCCTTGAATGGTGACACTTTCTAAATTTTCGGCACGAGCAAAAGCTGAATTGTTTATGTTCGTAACGTTTTCTGGAACTGTATAATGTCCACCTTTCCCAGTCGGATACTGAACTAGCGCCAAGTCTGGCTTTGATAACAGTACTCCGTCAACGTCATAATAAAAGTCATTGCCATCAGCAACATGTATTTCAGTTAATGCGCTGTTCCAAAGGGCTTTTTCCTCAATCTTTTTGACTGATTTTGGCAAGGTAATGGAATGCAAGTTTTTACATCCATCAAAAGCGTTTTCTCCGATTTCCTCTAGACCCTCATTCAGTGTTATACTTTCTAAATTCTCGCAACCTTTAAAGGCTTTTTTACCGATAGATTTCACTCCGCTCGGCAACACAACATTTGTAAGCTGGCGACAAGAATCAAATGCGCTCCACCCGATTGTCTCAAGTGTATCTGGAAGCTTAATATCCATGAAGTTGTAGCCGTAAAACGTCCCAGGAGCAATTGAAGTAATACCGTCTCCGATGACCAACTTTTTCACAGAATTTTTTAAGTCTTTCCACGGGCAGTTTGCGTCGATAGCACCGCTTCCGGTAATTTCAAGGGTATTATGTGGACCGTTGAGCCATTTAATGTCATTGCAAGTACCGCAATCAAAAACTCTATTCACCGGAAAGCCGAAAATATAATCTTCCGAGCCTTGAAATCCGACGTAATCTTTTCTAACATTTGCTGTTATATTTGCCGGACAATACGTCCAATTCGTCGGGTGGTTAACGCCAAGATAATTTATAACCGCGTTTTGACTTTTCCCGGCAAGAGTGCCAATATCAACCGAATCCACGCCCGATGGTATCGTCACTTCCTCAACCGACTCCAAATTAGAAAACATCGAAAAATCTATTGCTGTCGTGCCGGGGGCAAAAATAAGAGATTTCGCGCTTTCGGGGAGAACAATCTCGGCGAGGTTGCTACAGTTGGCAAATAAGCTTGTATCGACCGTTACGGCACCATCTATTGTGCCGTCCGCGATGACCAGTTTCTGGAGCGTCGAAGGAAGAGCAATTTTCTTAAGCTTATTGCATCCAACGAACATATTCATGTCGACTGCGGTGATACCCTCTTCGATATCGATCTGCTCAAGTGTAGCGTTGTGGGCAAACCAGCCCTGATTTTCATCCGACAACAAATCGCTAGTTAGTTCGCCTTCGCCGCCAATACTCAAGTGAGTACCGTTATGTTTCGTTGTCCAATAGGTCGTTGTATCTGCGAGGTAGCCGTAGTCGTCGAAAATTTTATTCACCGGGTAGCCCCAAAATTCCGTGTCATTGTAGCTTTGCGGCACGTTAATGACGGCAGTTCCATTCTTAAATTGCGGTAAGGAAGCTTTCAAATCCGAGTTACCGCTGGGGGCCTGTTTCCCTAGAAAGGTTATCTTTGTCAAGTTGTCGCCATTGCTAAAAGCGTCTCTCAATTCTTCAGCTGTTTCTGGAATAACGACACTTTCGGAAGGAACATCCATTAATGTCAAATATAGACTTTTCTTAACCCCGTATGGAATTACAACGCGCGAACTTCGCCCGAAAGGGTATTCGTATAATATTTCGCCATCTTTTGAGAGCAAAGCCCCGTTCACGCTTTTGTAGGTGGGATTATCGTCGGCAACATTAACTGAAATTAAGTTCGGGCAAGATTTAGTAAGTGATCTATCTGTAGAGGAAAAGCGACCTTTTCCAATATTTATAAACTTTAGATTATCGCACCCTTCCGCGATGGTCGTTACCTGTGACACTCCATCTGGAATGGTTATCTCCTCAATCTGGTCGCAGTTATTAACAACGCCAATAATTGTTCGCAGTGAGTCTGGCAAAGTTACTTTCTTCAAGTTTGGCAAATTGCTAAAAGGCCAGCTGATGTAGGTCATTCCATCAGATATTACACCAGAGCTAACATCATCCATATAACCTTCCTGACAATACCAATCTATACCCATTGCACTATTTTCCACCGCGTTATTTAGCGTTATTTCTCCCGTGCATGCGCGTAGCGACCAAGTACAGCTTTGAGCATTGGCTCCATTGCAGTCCCCGCTAAAGTAAGGATCAGGAATACACCCCATATCAGAGTCTGCACGTTTAGCTATAGAACGTTTAGCATGTCCTCCTGAACAGGTGTCTACACCTTTTAAGTCTCGCTTTGGTACCTCAAAAAGGCTAGTTAATGCGCTTAGTTTCTCCTTCACATAGCTAGCTGCCCGGCTAAAAATCGAGTCTCCATCGCTAGCCTGCGACATAGCGCTGATTGCGTTCGTTACGTTTAGCGCGTGTGTGTTCTTTTGCGTGCCGCCTAAGTTGCTAAATGTAAAGCAAAAAAGTGTCACGCATGCTAAAATTTTCTTATTCATAAAAATCAACCTTTATTAAATCTTTGTGGAAATATTCTCCATCACTGTAATGGTAATATTTTTCTCAAATCTAAATCAAGATTTAAAAGTAAATTTCTAGCGACTGCGCAAAAAGTGAATTTTTAATGATTGTTTTTTGTCGACGATTGTCAATGTGTGCTTTTATAATGTGGATGTAAGACCTACACGATTGTCCAGAGACAGATCTTCTTTTATTGGGGGTGTTTTTTTAAGTAATCAAATGTGATACAATGAGAAGAAAAGGAGAGTATAGATATGTACAAGGTGCAAAAAAGTACGAATCAAATGAATATGTAAAGGCGGGCTGTGTAAAGGCAGCTCAACGGTACAAATGCCAAAAATGTGTCTGTCAATTTGCACCAACATGGCACAAAGGAAGTAGCAAACAAGAAAAACTCATGGATGTGTGGATATATGCACATGGATGTTCGTTCAGAACCATTGCCGAGTTTTTTTAGTCAACGTTCACTCGGCGTTCGTTTGGGTGAAAACGTTTGCAAAAAATAACTATTCTAAACCGACCCCGATTGATGATAGCATAGTGATTGAGCTCGATGAAATGTGGCATTTTGTGCGTTTCCAAAAAGACAAGTTTGGATTTGGAAGGCTTTCTGTAGAGCCACAAAACACCTTACCGATTGGGCAGGCTGTGCACGAGCTTCTGAAACATTTAGAAAAATGTACGATCTACTGAAGAAATGGAGCGTGAAGCTTTATTTTAGCGATCGATACAGCGTTTACCGTGGTTTTATACCGCTAAAACGTCTAATTCAAACAAAATCAGAAATACATTTAATCAAAAGCAATGATTTTTCTCAACGGCACTGATTTGCGAGAATTAGACGAAAAACTTGTTGTGTTTCCCGCTCCCTCGACATGATTAATTTGAGCACGTTCCTTTATGCGGCATTCCATGTCAATAAATCTATCGGTGCAATTATTTAGTTGACACTCCCCCTTTTTTGCGGCTTGAATAAGCTCAGTCAGCATGCCCTCAATACATAGATAATTACTCCAATTCGTAAAGTAGAGGTAAAAATCATCCCAAAAAGTCATCTCAAAGACTCCAAAGTTTGCAATTATTCCGACTAAACCAAGCAAACAATAGACCGTTTGAAATATGGGCCGAGTTGTCCTATTTTTTATCATTAAAAAACACATCCATTTATAAAGATTACTCAAATAAAAAAGTGTCAGCCTCTATCTTAAGCTGTCGCGCGAGTATGTTATTAGAGAAGAAGCGACAGCTTACATAACTTTGGCTATTTCGATTCTGATGTGTTTTATTTGCACAAAAACCACAAACTCTTGATAGGTGAATATTTTTTTGTTATATTTAACTTGAGTTCAAACTCGAAATATTTTATTGTAGAAAGGATTGATACTATGGCAGGGAAAAACAAAAGAGAAAGCAAGCTAAAGCTCGGTAAAAATGAGCTTAACTCGGTTAGCGGAGGTGTTAATCGTGGTGAGATCTTAGGCTGGTTACGTTAGCATAATCCGATCGTATCTGTAGCTGAATATGACGAGTTTTTGAATTTAGCGTCATCTATTCCTACAAACAACTTGCCCTCTAATGCAGATGAGTGGGGGAAAGCGTATAGTGATTGGGTTGTCGCTGGACGCCCAGGAATGATACGTTCTAATCCTGTTCAACCAATTGAACCTAAGCTTCAATAATAAAGTTCATATGCATAGCCGTAGATATAAATTCTACGGCTTTAATTTTACACATAGAGATTTAAAAGCTTCAATATTGGTAATAAGCATCATTTTCTCAATAAAACAGCGACAGCCTCTACCTCAAAGCTGTCGCACAATTTTTTTAGTCGTTAGTGAAAGGTAACAAAGCTAGGTGGCGTGCACGCTTGATGGCGCTTGTTAAGGCGCGTTGATGGTGCGCACAGGTGCCGGTGACTCTCCTTGGAAGAATCTTTGCACGCTCAGAAATAAAGCGGCGTAACTTTGAAACATCTTTATAATCAATATTCTCGACCTTATCGACGCAGAAAACGCAGACTTTTCTCCTTCTGCGCGCGCCCATACGGCGATTTTCTCTCTCTGGCCTTTCTGACATAAGGTTAACCCTCCTTTATATTTTTTGTTTTTCCAAAAGATTGTGAGTGCCTATTTTTGAGGTTTCAGCTTAATGCTATAGCTCCGCGCTGGCCGCGAGGCCAAAGAAAATAAATATTTTATTTTCTTTGTATCCCAGGGCCCAACGTAGTTGCGCCCTGGGGTGGGCGAAGGCCC
>JAZQMR010000213.1:0-4581 GCA_045543505.1 Acutalibacteraceae bacterium
TTTTCAAAAAAGTCAAAAGACAAAAACGCGTGAAATGATTCTCGGCTCTATATCTTGCTTTGGGCGCGAAATGTTTTGCGCGACCACGCGCCGCGTCTTTGTCATGCGAGATCACTCGCAGGGTTCAACACGAAAATAACATCTGGCCGTGGATGCTCATGGTATGCCGGCCCGATTTTTTGTCACAGACGCTATCGTTGCGGATTGCTCAATTGCAGAAGCGCTAAGGTCGACAAAAGTTAATGGCATTAACATTAAAATTCCACAAAAATTCAGAAGCCGCATTTGAATTTGCAAGAAAGCGATTTATATGAAGGTGTTCATTTAAAAAGAAGATGATAATCTCTTCTTTTACAATTTAGGTGTTTTCGCTATTTTCGCCAAACTTTTTGCTCGATATCGGTGCGATGTGGCTAAATTTCATTAACAACGCGCGCTAATCACCGAATTTCAAACTAAATGTTTGCTGGCTGACCATGGTTATGACACTGACGCTATCATCAGATGCGCGCTTCAATAGGGAATGACACCAATAATTCCTCCGAAGAAGAACCGCAAAGTTCCGCGCAACTACGATAAGCATATTTACAAGCTTCGACACCTCGTCGAGAATGCATTTTTTCACCTCAAGAAACGGCAGGGTATTGCTACCCGTTACGCTAAAAATATTGCATTGGTTGTCGCGGCAATCTAAATTAGATGCATCGCGCTTTGGCTAAAACTTTATTGACGATACCATCTAAGTGAGTTCTTATAGGCTGAGTTTTTCCAAAAAACGTAAATTTAAGGTTTTGCTCAACTGCGAGTTTCAGCAGAAGTTGTATTTGACTAGGTCATAAAAATTCGCGCATAACTACTATACTGGGGCACTCCCTAATTTTAAAAGGTTTGAGGCTTCAGTTTTACCATCTACAATAACGGGTGAAATAGAGTTGTTTTCAAGAGCGCTGCCGTCATTTCTTGTAAAAGTCATTTTGGCCGAGCCTTCCTTTTGAGGTGGTGCCTCGTTTTTGGTTGACTCTTCCTTTTGAGCTGATGACTCAATTTTTGTTTCTTCATCGACAATTTTTTGCTTGTTAAATATGTAGTTAAATGCCGAAAATGCTACTGTGGCAGAAATAAATCCAGACACGAATGCGATAATCCAAGTTTTTTTATTATTTTTCATAATTACTCTCCCTTTCTACTTTTTAAGATTTAGTTTTTAATTTTTAAAATTGCTTAAATTATATCTTGCCCTTGAATAAAAAACAACACTTTCAACAATCAAATGAATGGAGTTGTTATTTGAGGGTGTACCGCTAAAATATCAGGGCGCCGCGAGGCCCCGAAGGCCCTTGGGGGCCTTCGGATAACCTAGAGCTCAATGAGCTCTGGGTTACAAAGAAAATAAAATATATTTTCTTTGGCATCGCGGCCGAAGCGGCTGAGCAAAAGAAGGTACTCTTAGAAAGGGTGCACTTTCCTTGAAGGCCACCGCTTGACAAGGTTCGCTGAAATCTATATAATACCTAATTAGAGCGTCAATCTGGGTGAAGTCTCGCTTGTGGAGCGGATTTGATTGATTATTTTGTTTAAGAGGAGGTCATGAGAAATGGCAGTGCCAAAAAGAAAACATTCCAAAGCTAGACGCGATAAACGTCGCTCAAATGTTTGGAAAATTCAAGCTCCTGCACTTATGAGTTGCCCACAATGCGGCGAGTTTAAATTACCTCACAGAGTTTGCAAGGCTTGTGGCTACTATAAGGGTAGAGAAGTTATTAAAATTGAGGCTTAATTTTCTCAAAACATCTTAGAGAGGGCAATTTTAGCCTTCTCTATTTTCTTTTGGGAGCTAGCGCACATGGATGCAATTCTTATAAATAGTAAAACTCGGAACTTCTGGCGATAAGTTTTTTAGAATTTGATTTATATAACATTGGGTTACATGTACTAGGGTTTAGCAATTCCTTTTTTTAGAAGATTTCGGAGTGCTTTGAGTAAGCCCTTTAGGGCGCCGCGAGGCGCCGAAGGCCCCGTAGGGGCCTTCGGCCAGCCCATAGCTCAACAACGTTGAGCTATGGGCCACAAAGAAAATAAAACTTTATTTTCTTTGGCCTCGCGGCCCGCGCAGAGCTACGAAACAAAATCAAACGCCTTTAAATTTAAGGTTTTTCTCAAGAATTTTTCATACGCAAACGAACGCATAGAACGGAGGGACAAATATGGCGAAACCTATTGTTGCGATAGTTGGGCGGCCAAACGTTGGCAAGTCGACGCTTTTTAATAAGTTGGTGGGACAGAGGATTTCCATCGTCGACGACACGCCGGGCGTCACAAGGGATAGAATTTACGGCGAGTGCGAGTGGCAAAATCGGACGTTCTCGCTGATAGACACTGGTGGAATTGAGCCATACTCAGATGACATTATCTTGTCGCAAATGAGGCGTCAGGCTCAACTCGCGATAGACTCGGCGGACGTTATAATCCTGGTGACGGACATAAAGACAGGGCTGGTCGCGACCGACCACGAGGTGGCTATCATGCTGCAAAAGAGCGGTCGACCGGTCGTTGTGTGCGTGAATAAGTGCGACAAAATCGGCGAGATCGAGGCCGACTTTTACGAGTTTTATAACTTGGGTCTCGGCGAGCCGATAATGGTCTCCTCGGTGCACGGCCACGGCACCGGCGACTTGCTCGATGAGGTTATTAAGAACTTGCCTGAGCAGCCCAACGAGGAGGAGCAAAGTGCGGTCATCAATGTGGCGGTAATAGGCAAGCCGAATGTGGGCAAGTCGTCGCTGATAAACCGCATAACCGGCGAGAATCGCTGCATCGTCTCGGACATCGCCGGCACCACGCGCGACTCCATCGACACCTTTGTGGAGAACAAGTTCGGCAGCTTTAACTTCATCGATACGGCGGGGCTTCGGCGCAAAAATAAGGTCTACGACGCCGTCGAGAAGTACAGCGTCATTCGCGCGAAGATGGCCGTCGAGCGCAGCGACGTTTGTGTCATTATGATTGATGCTATCGAGGGCTTTACGGAGCAAGATTCGAAAGTTGCGGGCTTGGCCATCGACGCCGGCAAGGCTTGCGTTATCGTGGTGAACAAGTGGGACGCCATCGAGAAGACCGACAAGACCATGGCCAAGTATCGCCAAAAGCTGGAGAGCGACTTTTCCTTCATGTCGTATGTGCCGATAATTTTTATCTCCGCGAAGACCGGCCAGCGCATCGACAACTTATTCGAAATGATAACCGTGGTCTCGAATGCCAACGCGATGAGGATCTCCACGGGCGTGTTGAACGACGTCCTTGCCGAGGCGATCATTCGCGTGCAGCCTCCCACAGACAAGGGCAAACGCCTCAAGATTTTCTACATGACTCAAGTCTCCGTGCGGCCGCCCACATTTGTATTTTTTGTAAATTCAGCCCAACTTTTCCATTTTTCATATCAGCGCTACCTCGAGAATAGAATTAGAGAGACGTTTTCGTTGCAGGGCACGCCAATCCGGTTTATAATCAGGGAGAAAACTGACCGGTAATTTTTGTGAGAGGTTTGATCAAGCCCTAGGGGCGCCGCGAGGCGCCGAAGGCCCCGTAGGGGCCTTCGGCCACCCCAGAGCACAACTACGTTGGGCTCTGGGGTACAAAGAAAATAAATATTATTTATTTTCTTTGGCCTCGCGGCCCGCACAGAGCTATAAAAAGAGCAAAAACTCAAGTATAATAGCTTTTTTATTTTTTGGTTTCATCATTAGGAGTGATTTTTTGGATATTCAAACGATTAACTTTCTGAGGCAAGCGTGGTTTCAGATTGTGATGGTTGGCGCGCTTAGCTACCTCATCGGGAGCATAAGTTTTTCGATTTTGCTCACGCGCTACTTTAATAATAAGGCGGACATTCGCGAGCTCGGCAGCGGCAACGCGGGCTTTACGAATGTTTTGCGCTCAGTTGGAGTATTGCCGGCCGTTCTTACGTTGCTAGGGGATTTCGGCAAAGGTATGGTCGCGTGTCTGATTGGACGCTGGATTTTCTCCATGATAGAGGTCGCGGGAGTACCAAATTTTTGCATCACCCAGTATGGAGTCTACATCGCGGGTGTCGCGTGCCTGGTCGGCCATGTATACCCTTGCTTTTTCGGCTTCCGCGGCGGCAAGGCTATCTTGACGGCTTTCTCGATGCTAATCATGACTGACTGGCGCGTCGCCGCCCTTGCTTTGGCGACATTTTTGTTGGCGGTGCTTTTTACAAGGCTGATTTCATTAGGCTCAATTTTAGCAGCCGTTTCGTATCCGATTTCAACCTTTTGCCTTACATACTTTTACGATTACCTCGGCAACGGCCGGCCGGTCACATTTGGTTACATCATCATCACGACGACGCTTTCAGCGCTCATAGGCATATTTGTCATATACAAGCATAAGAAAAACCTGTTTCGGCTCCTCAAAGGCGAGGAAAAGCCAATCTCGATTGCGAAGAAGAGCTGAAGAAAGCTAGCTAGAATATAATTTTTCTAGCTCCAACTCTCTTGGGTTTGCTCAAATTAAGGGGGAATGTCCTAATCGTGTATCTAGCGGCCGCGAGGCGCCGAAGGC
>JAZQMR010000214.1:0-10914 GCA_045543505.1 Acutalibacteraceae bacterium
GTGTTGTCGCTGACGGGAGTATGAAGTCTGAGGATGTCGATAAGACCGCTAGGGCGATGGCTAATGAGGTTGTTGAGCGCCTTCAAGATGAATATGACGAAATGCGCGTAACGCTTCAGGAGATTGCTCCAGATATGGTTGACCAGAAGGGCTTGTACTCCGAAGTTCGTAGGCTCAGTGGCCAAATCAACAAAGCGAAGGGCGATCTCGACAATGTCGTCGCGGTGCAGAACGATGTGGGGCAGGTTGAATATATTGAGACTGATCCATTAGTTGCTTCATTCCTAAACCACGAGAATCTGCCAAAAGATATGAATATATTAGAGCGTATCAACTATCTTCTATCGAAGACGTTCCGCCTAGGTACGACTGGTATTAACATCACATCGATGGTCAACCAGACCTTCCGCGATTTCGGCAACGCATTTATCGGCGGTAACCTTTACCGTATGTGGGGGCAATGCGCGGATGAGATGCGAGAGGTGTTAGGAGATAATGTTGTCGACTGGATTCGCCGATCTGACCCAGAGTTGGCTGCTGAGATTACTAAACGCGCCCAAGAACTTGGCACTGACGTGAACGAAGAGGCCCTTGCCGCCATTAGAAGGACTGGTAAAGCCATTGCTCCTACTGTAACCGAAACCGAGGTGTATCAGCGTGCATCCGAGGTAGCCACTGAGATGCGCTTAGATAGAGCCGGAAAAGGTATAGAGGGTGTGACACAGAAGGGTTTCAGCCGGTTCTCGAGCGGCCTAAACAAGATAGAGGATAACCTTGGTTACTTCAATAAGATGCGCGAAGGTGGTTTGCGTACGGCAGTTTATAACAACGCCTTTGCAGATGCGGTTAAGCGTGGGTACTCGTACGCTAATGCTAAGACTTGGGCGACGTTCGCAATGAACAACGCTACCACGAACTTCGGCCGTTTGACTGAGCACTTCTCTAATCTTCAGCAATCTGTTCCATTCTTAGGAGCTGCCATCAATGGTACGAAATCCTTCTGGCGCTTAGTGTCAGTAGACCCGGTTGGTGTTATGGGGCGCTTAATTGGCGGTATCGCTATCCCGACGATGGCATTCACTGCGTTCTCGATGCAAGACGAGCGTAACCGTGAGGTTTACCGTAATATCAAGGAATACGAAAAAGAAGACAACATGATATTTGTGGTTAATGGCCAAATTTTGAGCGTGCCAATTCCGCAAGAAATATCGTCTATCATCGCTCCGTTCCGACGCGTGGTTGAATACGCATATGATGCCAACCCGCACACATTCTGGCAGATTGCCACGAATGATATTATCGGTCTTTCTCCTATCGACCTAGATGGGTTTATGAACGTCGACGCGTACACTTTAATGGATGATACCAGCGAGCACAACTTCTTCGTTGATAATATCCTGCCAGGCATCGCTAAGGTGTTTTCTCAGACTGCTCCAGTGCCGCTAAAGGCTCTTATGATGAGGGTGACTGGTATTGACCCATACACGATGAAAAAGATAGACACGAGCAACGGTGGCGTAGATATTGACACCGGTGAGGCTATCGTATTGAGCGACTACTCGTCCGAACTGGGCAAATTAGTAGCCAAGGTGACCAAAGGTATACCGATTCTAGAGATGTCTGCCCCTATGGCCGATAAGGTATTGGGGAGCCTCTTCGGTACAGCACCAGTAAGCTACACCGGATGGTTAATTGAGCTTGGAAAAGGTGTACAGAAGTCTATCGAGGAGAATAACATCGAAAGGCTCGGTGAGGCGTTGAACTCGGTAGGAGAACAATTTGTTGAGAAGGGCACCGCGCCGGTAACCGTGAACCAATATCGGTCCAATGCGGAGAGCGCGTGGAAGAGCGCGGTATCTCAATTGTACGACCAGCGTCAGCGTATTCTAGAGAGTGACGAGTGGCAGGACTATATGAAGAAGCGTCGCAACGCCAAAACCACAGAGGAGGTTGAGAAGCTAAAGGCTGTTCGCGACAATTTACTCGAGGATTACTACAATGACATTAAAACTGTTGTGACCAATTTGCAGAATAACTACTCTGCCGAGTTTACTGCCGAGAAGTATGCGTCCATTATCTCGCTGAGCACAATGTATATTGCTGGCGTAGATGACACGGTCGCTGGGCAAAACCTTGAGCAACAGCTGTATAATGACGCTAAGAAAAAAGCGGTCGAGACGATGTATAAATTCGGCTTTACGTCGCCAAAAGATTACTCTGCATTTGGCTATATCCGCACGAATGCTAGCGGCGAGACTTACATGGCCTACTCAACCCCGATGGCTATTCTCGATGTTAAGAATGACATTTCGAATGCTGCGAACATCCATATCGCCAATATCGATAGCATTTTGGAGAATAAGGGCCTGACTACGTACAGTGAAGAGTACCAAGAGATGCAGGATGCCGTCAGCGCAATATACGCTAAAGATAAGATGACCAGTGCAGACTTTGATAAGATTAACAATCTTTACAAGAAGTGGGACATTAAGGTTATGCAAGCGCTATGGCCGTATATCGAAGAATATGGCATCGATGCGGTAACCAGCGATCAGCGTATTATTGAGAAGCTAGACGATGTGATTAAAGTCCCGAGCGACTACGAGGTCACAGATAAGGGCAGGTTCATCTCTAAGTCCAGCCGCCTAAATAAGCAGAAAGGTTTTGCTGGAAGCTATATTAAATACATCTATAACAAGATGAAAGGGGTAAAATAAATGGATTCGCTAGAGTCTAAGTTATCAAAAGCAACAGACGACTTCTTCAAAGAGTTTGGGGCCGACAAGGCCCCAGAAGCCGTAGCCCCAACTGGGCGCGACTACTATCAAGAGATGATAGACGATGACGAAATTGAACGGCGTAAGCATACTCCGAACGGTGCTATGGCTAAGCTAATTACTGACGTGAATGACGCAATCAAACCGCTTGTAACGGCTTTCAGGGTCGCAAAACGTAATTACGACCGTCTGAGCGAGAGAGGCGACAAGGCGCGCGCTAGAATGGTCGCAGACCAATATATGGAGGAGAACTACATGCCAGCCATAGAGGTTGTCGTGCGGATGAACAGCGCCGATGAATTGTTAAACTCTCCTGAAGCCATGCGCAAGTTCGATGACTTCGTTCTAATCCCGGGCGGCTCTGCCTCTGGGTACACGAAGGCGTATGTTCGCTCATTATACGATCAGGAGCTAGGTGCCGTAATAACGAAAACTGATGCTGTGGTTGATAGGTGCATTAAGGAGATATCCGCCATGATTATGGACGGTCAAATCCGTACAGCAATTGGTAAAGCCACAAAGATGATTGATGCGATAGATAGCGGCAAGAACATGGCTGAACCAGAAGATTATGAGCTTCTGCAGAAAGTAGTCGCTAGAGGCAAATAAAAAAATACCCCCTTTGTGTGGGGTATTTTTTGTATTTAGAACCCAAGGCCAAGGCTGCCAAGGAATGCGTTGTCGTCTGCTGACAAGAAGTCGTATTTGTTTTCTGTATAATTTTTGCCAGCATTGCGAGTGAACGTTCGCTTGTTAGCGCTCTGCGTGTCGTAAATATTCTTTAGGCGATTATACTCGTCGTTGTTCAGCACCTTCTGCGCCTCGCTCATCATTGAGCTAACCGTTTTGTATCCGTTATTCGCGGCCCACGTGGAGAATCTTACTGGGTTCCCGTTATTGTCGTAGAACCATGTCGTACCGTTTTGGTCGCGTACGCTGCCCCAATAATTTATATTATCGCCAGGATTACCGCCGCCACCCGAACCACCACTAGAGTTTAGATCTTTAATGGCGTCTTGAAGCGATTTGATATTGTTATACGCATTAACGGCGTTAGCTCGTAATTTATCAATGCCAGTCTGGTAAGTCGTAAAGGCAGCCTTTCTATTGGGTAAGTAAGTATCAGCCTCGTACTTCATCTTATCGCGTTCTGGGAAATTAGAATACATCATCCCCGCGCGATTTGCGTTTGACATAATAGACGCTTCGTCGTTGCGTTTTTGTTGCTCAATTTGGTTTATTGCAGCAGTGTAATCATTCTTAAGCGAGTCGCGATACGCTTTAATAAACTTATTAACATCTCTGCCTTGTAAGTCGGTAAAATTTAAACCTTCCATATCTAAAGTATAACAAGTGTTTTGTATAAAAATTAAATAGTATGTTATAATGTCGCCGTGGGACCTCTTATTACGTTCCCATAAAGCCAGATGTATTACCTCCACTATGTAACGCAATGGTCTTGAAAAATACCCCCATCCTCACTAGGGGGTATTTTTTTAGTTGTACTGCCTGACGCGGCTTTCGAATAAGATGCTCACTAAGTTGGCCTGCGCACGGAAAGTCTTACACTTCACCTTCTCTTGAACAGAGATGGCGCGCATGCGGATATTCGAAATCGTTAATAGCGAGATGGCTTTTTCTTCATAGGTGTCTTGGTATGGGAATGGCACCTCTGGCGGTTGCTCCTCTGTTAAGGTGTCCCAGCATGGGAAACGATACCACGGACCGCCACCACGTTTTTGAATTAGCAAATCTTCATCGGCAGATAGGCTGAACCACCACCACCTATTAGAGTTAGCTATAACCTTGTTGTGCACCCGGCTGAGAATCATATTTGCAGCGTTGCCAGGGAGAGACACGTATTTAGTGTGGCGCTCAAAGGTGATAGGCGTGTCTAGCCTTCTCCAGCAGTCTGGCGCATATAGGCGCATAATACATGGGTAATCTGGGTGGATGCCAATAATGTCGAAATCGTCGTCGTGCCTGACGTCGCAGAACGGGATATCGCTATCTTGGAACCATGGGTATTGCTGGTAGTTCATCGCTTTATCCCAGATGAGGCATTTTGGCTTTCCGTCCACCTTGTCCGTATAGTTGAAGTACAACTTCTCGGCATAGCCCCACATCTTACGTGGTTTAGCCATGTCAACACGATCGGTGAGGCTCTTGACGCTGGTCGGTATCTGATTCCATACTGCTCCGGAGAATCGTCTAATGCCTTCATCTGGGTCGAATGAATACACCACACCTTGATAGTTAGTCACATCGCCAGCGCTCTGCACACCGCCGCCATCGATGTATGTTGATACCTGATTTGGCGTGCCGTCTTCGATGTTCACATTAGAGGTGAATAGGGAGAAGGAGTTTTTAGACAGGATCATCAGCGTGTCGCTTTGGTACTCGACGATTGCACTTACCGTGTTTGTGCTAGTCGCATATGGAGAATTGTCTGGCACATAGAAGCGATATGGGTAGTTGTCGTAATCAGGCCCCTCTGCCACAATGCGTGAACATTGGATGAGATTCGGGTCGTTGCGGAAGCCGCCGAGATAAATGCGGTTGTTGTGTTTGCAAATAATCGACGCAGCTACTACTGGGCGCGCATCGGCGTATTTAGCATCAATACTCGCTTCGGTAGTTTGCCCGGCTGCAACATAAGACACGGTGATAACCCCAGAATCTACTGGAGAGCCAGTATAACTGATGCCATACGTCGATAGAGAGACCGTATTGTCTTTGTATTCCCAATGCCCGCCTTGGTAGATGAATAAATAATCACCAGATTCTCCGCCTAGGTCAGACGCCGCAAACGTTGCTAAGTTGACAGTTACCTTAACTGAATCTGTCGTGCTAGCCGGGAATGCTGTTGCAATCCACTCGCCAATTTTGAATTTGTGTAAGGATGAGTATCCGTCGACGTAGTAAACCATATCTGCAGCTTGCACAAGATTCACCTCTTTAGCGCGCGCATCAACTGGGAGAGACATTCCATCAGTTTCGATCATCTTGTTTGCTTTATAGTCGTAAATGACTAATTTCGCCGAGGTGCTGTCTTTTATACAGAACACATCGTAGCGGTACCCGTTAAGCGAAATCATTGCACCATTGTCCTGGTCTTCGTGACGGTTAACTGGGATGGATTCGTAGTCGCTATAGATGAGTGCCATCATTGGTCGCGATGGCCGCGGCTCGTATACATACTCTTCTTCTACCGGCACATTCTTATCGCCTAATTCGTAAACACAGGCTTCATGGTTGCCTAAACCCGTGGCGGCAATTTCTATCTTGCGCCCAGTATTAAATGGGTTAGCCGACCGTTTATTGTCGACTTCATCCCATATCTCCATGCGTACGTATAGTTTACCTCGTGGGTTAGCGTTGCGCGGAATGACCGTCATACTGTATAGGCTTCGATATTCGAAGAAGTCCATCGAGATGTCACACAAATCAATGGCAGTTTCATACAATGGCTTACCGTCTTCAGATGCAGAGATGTAAATAGAAAGGATGCCGGTGCATCCACCAGTATTGCGAAGTTTAAGTGTGTTGCCAATAACTTTGCCGTTATATGGTATTTCGAACTTGATTTGCTTGCCCTGCCACATTTCTATAACAGACAGCACCTCGCCATCTCCACCCTCTTCAACTCTCTCGCTAGCCGCATCAGTTAGCCTCTCTGTCCCCTGTACTGAAGCCGAATTACCGCGCTGGGTGACTAGGTTGTCAGAGTTATACCGCCCGTTAATATAATATGGGCTAGAAAACGGAGATGAATTTACGTCATCTGATGTCGTGTCTAGACCGTAATTCATTGGCAAGGATAGGCCGTCATGAATACGCCTGCTAGTGCGTGTTTGCCACTCTGTGCGAGCGTATGAACCAGGGTAAAGCCTGTTATTCGCATAGTAAGAGGGTGGCCAAGATACGATATGTGGCGAGTTCTGTTTTCTAACGGCCATACCTTAAGCCTCCCCAACGATAGCGGCTTTCGCCACTCCCCAACGTTTGTTAAGCGCCTGGATGGCTTGCGGCAGGTATTTGTTGTCTAGGTAATCGTAAATATTGCCAGCAAAGCTAAAGTCCTCTGCTTCTTGTAGCCATACAGTTGTAAGAGCCATCATCATTAAATGCTCGGCAATGGCTGAAATTTCAATCTCATCGTCCATGCTGGTCACTAATTTTGGGAACCCGTAGACAATCATGTCGATGATTACAGGGATGTTTAGTGGGCGGTCGAACACGATCCACACATTATCGTCCTCTTCTTCGATTGTGTATTGGCATGGCTGACCTGGCTTCTTCAGCTCAATCAGGCCATTAGAGTTATAGAACTTTTCGACCTCTTCGTAGCAGATACATAGCTTTAATGGCTCACCGCCAGTCGAGCTGTAGAAGTTGAGCATGGGCACATCAATTAAGCGTCGGAAGTCACCATTTATCTTCCAGCGGTAATGCCCCTTCGCATCGAGATTATATTTATAGTGTTTAGAGAATATACCTCCCAACTTTGGCACGAGAGGTAGGTCGCGGAAGCACCAGTTGATGCCTTCGATGATGAACCTGTCTGGCGTGCTTAATGTTGAGTCGCCTCGCAGTGTTCGGAATCTATCCGCAAACTGTTTAACTGTCATCTTCATGTCTTCATTATAAACGACAAAAATAATGAACTGGTTTTTATGGTATACTTTGGGTGTCGACTAGGTTTATTTCGCTCTTTTCCTAGGTATCGACACTCAAACTCACAGTATCCTACCTCGCAGGATACCTCTCTTATACAAAAATACCGCTGCCTCTCCTTTCAGTAGCGGTATTTTTCTAGTCGTCTGCTTCTAGAGTTTCGGCGGCTAACGCATACGCGATGCCTACACGACGCGTAATCCCCGTACGGGAACCGAGCGAGCCATTGTCTGCATTGATGAACGGGTTGTCCTTTACGTACGCATCGTAGAACCCTTCTCCAAACCAATGCGGTAATTCGCGCAGCTCTAGCTTCTCTCTATCGGCATAGATGTATTTATCTATATAGTAATGTTGCTCCTCAACCTCGAAGGTGTAGCCAATGTCATCTCCATCTGTCACGACAGCCTTATGCGATTTAACACCGTCACAGTTAATATAATCGAGCACATCGTAGCTTAGCGGCACCCATTCGCCTTTTTGGATTACAGATAGCTTATTACTGTGCTGCCCAATAGAGGAACGGTATGTGACATCGTTCTTATCAGACGATAATAACACGCCGTCCAACCCTTTATTGTCGCCCGAGATAGCATTGTCTGCCCTCACGAAGTAATCCTTATTGTCCGGATTTTCGTCGAACGTGGTGAGGATAGCCTTGTGTGTTTTTATGCCATCGCAATTTGCGTAGTCGAAAACATCGAACTGTATTGGCGTCCACTCACCGCCTTTTAAGATGGACACTCCATCTCTATATTGATTCGCTCTTGATATGCGTGAAAGTTCATTTTCCTCATGCGGCTCCAGAAACGCTGCTGTAATTGGGGCCCCAGCCTCCACCCCCGGCGAAGAGAGGATAGTGATGTAATCCCCTGTCTGCGTAAAGCCGTCGTCCTCCACATCGTCAGTAACGATAGCCTTGTGAGAGACTGGTCTTCCGCAATCGATATAATCTAAAACATCATAAACAATTGGCGCCCACTGACCGCCCCTAAACACTGATAGTTTATTGCGATGCTGGACGCCAATTGATCTACGATTAAAGGTCAGCTCTTCGTCCGGCTCGAGAAGAGTAATCTTCATCGCTCCCTCCTAAAGGTTAACAGCTAACTTCGTTGCGCTTACTGGGATGAATAGCTTTTGACCAGTTACAGAGTCATCGGTTACAGGCTCACCGTTTTCGCCAGCGTAATACTGAACGCCGACAATATAGCTGTGGCCAGCTGGGATGTTAACAAAGCCAGTGTTTTGCACGAGCATCATATCGGCTAACATGCCGAGAGCAAGCATAGTTGCTGGGTGAGTAGCGTCAGCATATTTCATGATTAGTGAGTTAGCCTCATTGGCGATATATACTGCACGTACCTGGTTAGCTGGCACCTCAATCGACAAGTTGTTCGGTTCAAGCGCAGTGATATTATCCATGTTCGCGTTCGGGAATAGTTTGCCGCCAGGCACACGCACGAAGCTTCGTACGACAGTACCAGTTTGCGGGTCTTCGACATCGCGTTCTGCTAAGAAGTAGTCAGCGATGCTATCTAGGTTGTCTATTGGCAAATCGCCAATATACTGAGTGACGGGCTTACCTTGGCAGCCGCCATTGCAGTTTGGTTTGTGGCAAGTTTCACAGCAGGCCATTTAAATCTCCTTTTAATAGTTAAGCAAAGAACTCATCATTAGCAATGTCGTTGCTGGTTGAGTGCGCGAATACGCCCCAGTTGCGAACATTGTTATTGGTGTAGTCAGAGTAGATGTTAATGTTACCGTACATAATACGGGAGTTTTCCGGGATACCCTCAGGCGGTGCAATTTGCAATCTAATTTGATTTATTTGCTGGAGCAAGCTCGCTAGACCGTCTGTAATACGGTGGTTAATCGTATCCAGGGCCTCGGTCAGATTGAAAGCGTACCATTTCCCATTATTATACAGGTAGACATCACCATTAGCCGGTGCGGTGTCTTGGTCGACATCTTTCAGCTTAGTTAGCGAAATAATGCGGGAAAGCGCGTCGCCGGTGATACAGTCTGGTTGGCCGCGTTCTGGGTCATACTGGAGTGATACTGGCGATTGAACCGGCGAGAGGTACATATGTGTAACGGTCTCAGCGGTCTTAACGGCGTCAGTTAAGTCGACCTCTGTCTCGCCCCAAGAGCTATCTAGGATAAGCTTGTTCGGTTCTCGGTCATCTAACTTCAGCTCTAGATATGCGTTAACATCGCTGGCGCTTATCTTTTCACACTCCTTACGGTAGTATTCGTCTATCGAGCTCATGCGACTTCCTCCTTAATATAAACTAGCTCATTAGTGTTCGGGTCAACGCACACTTTGTAAATATAGCTCTTAGCCCCCTCGGTCTTAGTGATTGACTCCTTTGACACTTCGGTTATCTGCTTATAGCTAGCTTCTCCAGCGTTCCACCCCAAAACATAGAACTTGTCTTGGTTTGCCGGCGGTTCCAGCGCTAATGGAGCGCCAGTATCGCTGAAGCCCATAATGGTATGTAGAGAATCAACCATATGGTCGTTACTGTTCCACGCAGTCCAGCTATTATCGATCCCTTCGCAGCCGTGCGCGCAGTTGTTATCTTTTTGGTACACGAAAAGCGAGTTATCCTCAACGCCAGTAATATCGACATCACCGATGTCGGCGATGTGTAAAATGGCGCCTAGCTCTCGTGCAGAAATTGTGTCGGTATGGCGTTCAGCCATATACTTGACGACACGGTCAAGCAGGTCCGTCTTCAAAACGGTATCTGTTTGGGTTTGGTAAATCATATTACCAAAGTCGTACCATGATGACAGGCCATTAACATTGAAGCGAAGCACAGAAACGCTATCGGGCATCTCATCGATGTCCAAAATAGGTTCTGGGCAGCAACACTTCTTTTTAGGCTGGCAGCAGGTATTGCATGGGTTAAATTTCTTACAGCAGCTCATATCTCAATAATAGAATAAAACTACCAGTGCGCAGAAAAGTTAACTATTGGACCCAATTTTACGCATATTCTTAAAGCCGGACGCGTCTCTTAGAAGTGGTGGATTGCCTGTTCCAGTTCCCCCATCAAGGGTGCGCATCTCTATCCATGTATTACTCGCTCCTAAAATGTTAGCTTCACCGTCGCTGCGATTATGGGATTGCCATGTTCCGTTGTTATCTAACACGGCCCCTGGGCGATAATCTGGTGGGTTCGGGTTAGTAATAATGATACCCAAGAAGAATTGATCTGGGGGGTTAGTCGAAGTGGTGTTATCGTTTTTAAACTCAATCGCGGCTGGGCCCTGCGGTTGCGGGTTAAGGCTTGGCGGAATGGTCACTGAAAAAGATGTTGGGATGTTTAGGTTGTATGTGCCAGAGCTTGCCGTAGCGACCGTCTGAGAGAAGGTCTGAGACCCGTTAAACTTAGTCGTAATAAGCTGGGATTGGCAACTGGAGAGGCCCGTAGCCGAACGAACTAACGTT
>JAZQMR010000215.1:0-3190 GCA_045543505.1 Acutalibacteraceae bacterium
CCTAAAGGCGTCGGAGCGTTGTATGTGCGAAAAGGCGTAAAAATCTCACCTCGGATGTTTGGCGGCGAGCAACAACAAAAACTTCGTCCGGGGACAGAGGCCGTACCGTTAATTGTAGGCTTTGGCGCGGCAGTGCAGCAACTTAAATTAAGCGAGCAATATGAAGAAGTACGGCGTTTAAACGAGCTTTGCAGACGTGAACTACTAAAAATCGAAGGAATTGAGATAAATTCGCCAGATACGGCCATTCCACACATCTTGAACGTCTCTACAAACGCGATAAAATCCGAAACGATGTTGCATTTTTTGTCGTCAAAGGGTATCTTTGTTTCAAGCGGCTCGGCATGTGCTAAAGGCAAAAAAAGTCGCGTCTTGACCGAGATGGGACTCTCACAAAGGCACCTTGACACTGCGTTGAGGATAAGTTTCTCGCGCTACAACACCGAAAGCGACATTGAGGAACTAGTTCGGCAAATTCGAGTTGGAATTGAAACTTTGGCGCACATATAAGCACTTGAAAGGAAAATTTTGTTGATGAAGGAAGTCATCTTAATAAAAATTGGCGAAATCGTCTTAAAAGGGCTAAATCGAAAAAACTTCGAAGATAGGCTCATAAAGACGATTAAAGAGCGGATTTTGCCACTTGGCAACTTCGAAATCATAAATTTGCAGTCGACTATTTATTTGATTCCACAAGATAAGGCCGTCGACCTTGAGCCCGTGTGCAAGAAAGTGGGCCAAATCTTTGGAATATCGTGCTTCTCACGGGCGGCACAGTGCGAGAAAAATATCGACTCGATCCGAGAAACAGCCGCTCACTACTTGCGCGAGACTCTAGCTCAAGTTAAGACTTTTAAGGTTGAGTCTAAGCGGAGTGACAAGAAATTCGAGCTAAAGTCGCCAGAAATCTCGGCACTCGTGGGCGAACACCTACTCGAGTCATTTCCGAACTTGTCCGTCGACGTAAATAACCCCGACATCACGGTTACGGTCGAGGTGCGGGATTTCGGTGCCTATGTGCGAGGAGAGGCGCTACCCGGCGCGGGCGGCATCCCGGTGGGCACCGGCGGACGAGCTGTAATTTTGATTTCCGGCGGGATCGACAGTCCCGTGGCCGCGTGGATGATGGCCAAACGCGGCGTGGAGCTAGTCGCGGTGCACTTTGCGAGCCCGCCGTACACAAGTCCGCGCGCCGAGCAAAAAGTCGTGTCGCTCCTCAATAAAGTCGCGCAATACAGCGGGAAAATCGAGATGCTCACGGTTCCGTTCACGCAGATACAGGAACTAATCAAAAGGAGCTGCCCGGAGGACCTCTTTACCATAATTATGCGGCGCTTCATGATGAAAATTTCGCAGCAAATCGCGCAAAAATATAGGTGTGGCGCGCTCGTTACGGGTGAGAGCCTCGGGCAGGTGGCCAGCCAGACGATGAGCGCGATTTCTTGCACGGATGCCGCAAGCGAAATGCCCGTTTTCCGGCCGCTCATCGGGATGGACAAGGATGAAATCGTGACAATCGCGCGGAAAATCGACACCTTCGAGACATCCATCTTGCCGTACGAAGATTGCTGCACGGTCTTTACGCCGAGGCATCCTAAAACCCGACCAACGCTAGAGGAAGTGCTGCGCGCTGAGGAAAAACTCGACTGCGACTCGCTGATTGAGACAGCATTGGCGAACCTAAAAGTGACGAAAATTCTTTGACCAAAAAAGAGGTTGCGTATGCGAAAAGTTCAACTCTCCAACCGGGCAAGAAAAATAATCTTCGCGATAAGCGCGCTCGTTTTCGCGCTCTCGCTGGGTGCGGTGGTGTATTTGTGCGTCATCGAGCCATACATGAACCGTTCGACGATAAGCGAGCTCGAGGAAATTTACTATGGCGATGACGAAGGTGAAGTCGAGACGCGTGGCGATTTGTCGGCGTTGTTGGCAGTTAACAGCGACATAAAAGGCTGGATAAAAATCGGCGGCACCAAGGTCAGCAATCCGGTTTTGCAGTCGCCGGCCACCGATTCGACCTACTATTTGTATCGCAACTACAAGAAAATCAGCAGCGGCTTTGGCAGCATTTTCCTGGACTCGCTCTGCGACTACGAAAAGCCCTCGAAAAATTTGATTCTATACGGCCACAATATGCGCGATGGCAGCATGTTCGGCGACTTACTCAAGTACGATAAGCTGGACTTTTACAA
Source organism: Acutalibacteraceae bacterium (assembly GCA_045543505.1). Taxonomy (GTDB): domain Bacteria; phylum Bacillota; class Clostridia; order Oscillospirales; family Acutalibacteraceae; genus CAG-557. The sequence continues at coordinate 2,193 of JAZQMR010000215.1, forward strand.
GGAACATCCGACCATCATTTTCGACACCCTCAAAGAGCAAGCTGACTGGAAAATTATCTCTATTTTCAAGACAAACACGCTCGAGGAGCAAGGCGAGATTTTTGACTATCTGAAGATTGATTTCGCCAACGACAAGGATTTTCTCAACTTTGTTTACGACGTGAAAATCCGTTCGCTAATCGACGCGCCGGTAAACATCGGCAAAAACGATACCCTTATTACGCTGTCGACCTGCTCGTATGAGTTGAAGGATTTCCGCACGGTTGTCGTGGCAAGGAAGGTCCGCGAAGGTGAAGATGTTGCCGTTAACGTCGACGATGCAAGAATGGCGGAGAACCCATTGATGCCGGCCGGTTATTACTATCGTCGAGGCGGAAAAGCACCAGCAGTTAATGGTTTTGAGGAAGATTTGAAAGACGGAAAGTTAACCTGGTATATTGAGCAGTAAAAAGTCATGTAAATCACCGTGCAGACAGCCTACTGGAAGCTTTGGCCCTTAAAAATTGCGGAGTGTTTATCAAATAACTATGTCGATAGATTCATTGACATGGAAGGCCACATAAAGGAACATGGTCAAACCAATCATTTCGATTGATCGGGAAACACAGCAAGTTTTTCGTCTAAATCTTGCAAACCAGCAGCTTTGAGGAGAGTTGTCGCTTTCGATCAGATGAGCTCTTGATTTTTGTTCAAATTAGACATTTTGGTGGTATAAAATCACGATAAATGCTGTGTTGAGCGCCAAAAACTTCACGTTCCATACTTCAGTCGATCGTACATTTTTCTAAATGTTTCAGTGTCTCGCGCACCGCATTCTCAATCGATGAGCTGTTTTGTGGTTCTTCAGTCAGCTTTCCAGAGCCAACAGGTCTCTTTTTGAATGCCAAAAATGCCACCTTTGGCATTGCTAACGTTGCATGATTTTTACAAACGGTAAAAGTTAAAATAAACGGCTACTTATGCAGTTTTCTAGAATTTGATTTTACAGGGTTTTCGCT
>JAZQMR010000216.1:0-5405 GCA_045543505.1 Acutalibacteraceae bacterium
AACAGAAATAACCGCCTTAAGAGGCTGCTGGAGCTGGGCGCGCCGGATATTATCATCCGCAACGAGAAGCGTATGTTGCAGGAGGCCGTCGATGCGTTGATTGACAATGGTCGCCGTGGCCGCCCAGTTACAGGGCCGAATAACAGGCCGCTTAAGTCGTTGTCGGATATGCTCAAGGGTAAGCAGGGCCGCTTCAGACAGAACCTCCTCGGTAAGCGTGTTGACTATTCTGGCCGTTCGGTTATCGTTGTTGGGCCGGAGCTGAAAATGTATCAATGCGGCCTGCCAAAGGAAATGGCTCTTGAATTATTTAAGCCGTTCGTAATGAAGCGTCTTGTTGAGACGGGCGCCTCGAACAACATCAAATCGGCGAGAAAGGCCGTTGATAGAGCACGGCCTGAGGTTTGGGACGCACTCGAGATAGTCATTAAGGGGCATCCAGTGCTGCTCAACCGTGCGCCGACGCTTCACCGCTTGGGAATTCAAGCCTTTGAGCCGGTGCTGGTCGAGGGTCGAGCACTTAAGTTACATCCACTGGTTTGCGCGGCCTATAATGCTGACTTCGACGGCGACCAAATGGCTGTGCACGTGCCACTCTCCGCGGAGGCGCAAGCTGAGGCAAGATTCTTGATGTTGGCAGCGGGCAACCTCTTAAAGCCATCTGATGGACGTCCGGTTGCGGTGCCGACGCAAGATATGGTCTTGGGCTCGTACTATTTGACCCTCGACAAGCCGGGGGAGAAGGGTGAAGGCAAGGTCTTTAGGAACTTCGAGGAGGCTTTGATGGCCTACGACGCGAAGGATGTTTCCTTGCACGCGAACATCAAGGTGAGAAGGACGATGGACCTTGATGGCCTAACGGTTTCGGGTATCATCGAGACGACCGTTGGAAAAATTATTTTCAATCAGCAAATTCCACAGGATTTGGGCTTTGTCGAGAGAAAAACGCCTGAGGATCACCTTGAGCTGGAAATTAATTTCCTTGTTGGCAAAAAGCAAATTCAAAAGATTATCGACAAATGCATTAAGGTTCACGGCACGCAGGTCACGGCCGAGGTGCTCGACAGCATCAAGTCGCTGGGCTTTAAGTACTCGACGAAGGGCGCCATTACGGTGGCCGTTGGAGATGCAGTCATTCCGCCGGCGAAGAAAGAAATCATCGCCGATGCAGAGAGTCAAATCGAGAAAATCTCGCAACAATTTAAGCGCGGCTTGATGTCCGACGAGGAGCGCGAGACGCATGTGCTCAAAATTTGGGATAAGGCTACGAACGACGTAACAAAGGCACTTCAAGAGAACCTTGACCGCTATAATCCAATCTTCATGATGGCCGATTCGGGTGCTCGTGGCTCGATGAGTCAGATTCGTCAGCTGGCCGGCATGCGCGGACTCATCGCGAACACCTCCGGTAAGACGATTGAGGTTCCGATTCGTGCGAACTATCGTGAGGGCCTCAACATTCTCGAATACTTTATTTCCTCGCGTGGTGCGAGAAAGGGTCTCGCGGATACGGCGCTTCGTACGGCCGACTCTGGTTACCTGACTCGCCGCCTGGTTGACGTTTCGCAAGATGTTATCATTCGCGAGGACGACTGCGGAACCACTGAGGGCTTGACTGTTTTCGAGATTAAGGACGGCAAAGAGTCGATTGAGACCTTACATGAGCGTTTAATTGGTCGCTACCTGTGCAATGACTTTATCGACGAGAAAACTGACGAGGTGCTGATCTCGAAGGACAAGATGATGACCGACCAAGATGCGGATATTATCATCGGCGCCGGCGTTGAGAAAATTGACATTCGCTCGATCCTCAGCTGTAAGGCTAAGCACGGCATCTGCAAGAAGTGCTATGGCGCGAACTTGGCCAACGGTATGCCTGTCTCGGTTGGCGAGGCCGTTGGAATTATCGCGGCACAGTCCATCGGCGAGCCTGGTACACAGCTCACGATGAGAACCTTCCACACGGGCGGTGTCGCGAGTGCCGAGGATATTACTCAAGGTTTGCCGCGTGTCGAGGAGCTCTTTGAGAGCCGCAAACCGAAGCACGTTGCGCTCATTAGTGAGATTTCTGGAGAAGTTAAATTCGAGGAGATTAAGAATAATCGTCACATTGTCATCTACAACAAGGAGACCGGCGACCAGGTTTCGTACTTGATTCCGTTTGGCTCTAGGGTGCGCGTGAATGAGGGCGATGAGATTGAGGCCGGCGAGCGTTTGACAGAAGGTTCGGTTAACCCGCATGATGTTCTTGCGATTAGCGGAGCGGAGGCCGTGCAAAACTATCTGATTCAAGAGGTTCAGCGTGTCTACCGCATGCAGGGCGTTGACATCAACGACAAGCACATCGAGGTTATCGTACGTCAGATGATGAAGAAAGTTCGCGTCAAAGACCAAGGCGATACAAGCTTGTTGGCCGGCGCGATGGTCGACAAGGCTGAACTCATTGCGGCGAACGACGAGATTAAACAACGCATCGCGAACGGCGAAAAGGACCTTATGGAAGCCACAAGTACACCGACACTTCTGGGTATCACGAAGGCTTCCTTGGCAACCGAGTCGTTCTTGTCGGCGGCGTCCTTCCAGGAGACAACTCGTGTCTTGACCGACGCTGCGATTAAAGGCAAAATCGATCCGTTGATTGGCCTCAAGGAGAATGTCATCATCGGAAAGCTGGTTCCGGCCGGCACCGGTATGCATCGCTACAGCGACGTGGTCATCAAGAGGACTGCCGAAGCTGGCGACGAGCCGAAAATTAAAGCTAAAGTTACGATCGAGTCTGTAGACGAGGATTTGGACGAAGCAAATTAGTAGAGCAAAATCACATATAAAAGGAGCCCATTCGTTAACGATGGGCTCTTTCTTCAAAAGAAAAAATGATGAGTGCTATAGGTAAGCCGCTGAGCGCGCCGCGAGGCGCCGAAGGCCCCTCAAGGGCCTTCGGCCAGCCCAGACCTCAACGTTGTTGAGGTCTGGGCCACAAAGAAAATATTATTTTCTTTGGCCTCGCGGCTGGCGGCCAAGGAAAATGAACTTTACTAATAGGACGCTGTTAAAAAGTCGAATTTTGGAGGATGTTAGAATGAATAGCAAAGTTTCTATCAAGAAAATCGCAATATCGCTGTTAACCGTTGCTAATGTTGCATTTTTGCCCACCTTGACGTTGGCAGAGGACGTAAAAGAAAGTACACAAACGACTAGCTCTAATTCTTTTTCGATTGAAAATCATATGTACGACAGCGAAAAAAGTGTCGTATGTCCGTTTTTTCTCTTAGTTTCGCGGATGCAAGGAGTAAACCGTTGGCACATTTTCAACAATACTAAGCTTGAAAATCTGCAGGAGCACAGCTTCGAAACGGCGGTTATAATACATCTTTTGGCAAACATAAAGAATGAGTACTTTAACGGCAACGTGGATGCGGAGCAACTTGTGATGATAGCTTTGTTTCACGATATGACGGAGATTTTTACTGGAGATATCCCCTCGCCGATGCACTACGATAAAAACGTAAAAGATGGCTTCGAGAAGGTAGAAAAGGCTGTCGCCGAGGAAATATTAAAGACTTTGCCAGAAAAACTACGTGCTAAGTATGAAGCATTTGTCCGCCAAGACCAGTTATCAGCAGAAAACTTAAAGCTCCTCAAGGCAGCAGACAAACTTTCGGCGCTAATGAAGTGCCAGCGAGAGATACAGGCCGGAAACAAAATGTTCCTACCTGCCGCAAGAAGCATCTATAAAGTTTTGAGGAACTGTAATATGCCTGAGGTGGACTTCTTTATGGACAACTTTTTAGAGGAGGCATATTGAGAGTAGTGCTTTGAATTATACATTTGATTATATGACGACCACAAAACGGTGTCTAAAGGGAACTTATGTTTTTGGCAACAAAATCTTGAAAAAACTCTTTGGCTTAGCATAATAAAAATTCCCATCCAGCAACATCCTATTGCACTCGCGACTCCTCAGTAATATTATGATAACAAGATACTTTTCTTGCGACGTGAGGGGGTGTTGTCATGATTTTAGATAAAATTGACGAAAAACGATTATTAATTGCCCTTTCGAACGAAGATATGGCTTTACTTGACATCACATTTAAGCAACTGGATTGGAAAAACGACTATTCTCGAGAAATTATTAAAAACTTATTAATTCGAGCAGAACACGAAATTGGTTTTATTATCGATAACAGCAAGCTCTTAATTGAGGCTATTCCGCAAACAAATGGTTGTTTTGTTTTGATCACGCTACTTTCAAATAAGCTTAAACGTCACAGAAAGACCTATAAAATCAAAAATAATACAAAACCGTTTATTTTTCACTTTAAGGACGCAGAGGATCTATTTTGCGCCATAGAACGCATCTATAAAAGCCAGCCTTATTTTAGCGATAGTACCGTCATAGAGGCTAATGAATCTTACTACGCAGTGTTTTACATTAATGGTTCAGCATCTTCGAAAATACAGGCAATTATAAGCGAATACGGCGAATTGGTCGGAAAAAGTAAACTTTTGGCCACGAGGCTTTTTGAGAAAGGTAATATTATCTTCAAAAATCATGCCGTAGAAAAAATTGGAAAGTATCTTGTTCGAGAGGTCAGTTAAAACTAATTTCAAAATTTAAAAAGGTGCCCTTACCAGAAATATATTTTTGGTGGGTGCCAAATTTTTTACTCACAAGGCGCCAATTTCAACACTGAAAATATGCGAACCCTCTAAATAAATGAAACATTTTGTTGCAACAACACTATATTAACTAGGTTGTAAAAAAGCTATAAAAAAAGACGTGACATTTTCGGGCTTTTGTGTTATAATTTTTGCAATCTCCTAAATCTATCTTAGAGGTGATAAAATGAACATTTTGAAATCGATGTTTGGAAACTACAGCAAAAGAGAAGTCAAAAGAGTAATGCCGATATGTAACAAGATATTGGAGCTAGAAGAGACTTATCAAAAGATGAGTGAAAAAGAACTCAAGTCTCAAACGAAGCTTTTCAAAGAGAGATTACAAAACGGTGAAACTCTGGATGATATTCTTCCAGAGGCATTTGCCGTTTGCCGCGAAACTGCAGATCGTGTGCTTGGAATGAAGCATTACCCGGTACAAGTTATTGCTGGAATCATTCTTCATCAAGGCAGAATCAGCGAAATGGCTACAGGTGAGGGAAAAACTTTGTTGGAAACGCTTCCTGCTTACCTGAATGCCTTGGAAGGCAAGGGCGTTCACATCGTTACGTGCAACGACTACCTCGCAAAACGTGACTCTGAGCTTATGGGCAAGTTGTTTAGGTATCTTGGCTTGACCGTTGGCTTGCTTCATCAAAATATGGAAAATGCGGACAGGCAAAAAGCTTATGCGGCGGACATTACCTATTGTACGAACAACGAGCTTGGCTTTGACTACCTGC
>JAZQMR010000217.1:0-5240 GCA_045543505.1 Acutalibacteraceae bacterium
CATCCGTCGAAAGAAACGCCATTTCGCAGAGTTTATGCGGCTCTTGAAGGGGTAGGGGGCTTGTGGATGACCTTGTTTTATGGGTAGCAATAGGGGCATGGCTAAATTTTCATGCATTCAATAAAATCTCTATGCATAAACAGCAAGAGAGAGTACTTAATCATCTGTAAATTCTTCGAATAACAGTAGGTTTTTCGGGCAAACCTCGAGAGATAGTGCCTCAAAAACCTGTTCATGCGCTCGGCGGTGTATGTGTGTGATTTTCCAGTGAGATGTTTTGTGGGTTCAATAAGTTTGTATGAATACCAATGGTCTGATGAATAAAACTTCTTGTCAATATAGCTAGTTTTATCTATGAGTTTTTAGAAGTGTTTTTTCTCGAGTACCAATCTGAAATCCGACAAGTCGCTTTGTGGCGCGGTCTACTGCTGCCCAGAGTCAGATGTTTTTTTTACGCACAACTCACCGAGCGCCAAAACCTCGACTTTTTCGTCTTTTTTAGGAACTTTCTACAATTTCGTGCCGGCCTTTTTTACCCAGTTTATCATGGAAATATGGCTTACTTTAAGTAGTTTTTCAATTCGCTGAAAGCCATTTCCTTCCAAATACAACTGGATTGCCCTTCGTCGGATATGTTCTGGATAGCCGCGCTGGCTTACCGTGTAGTGACATCTACATGCTTTGCACAAATATCGCTGTTTTTTATTGTTGAATCCGCTTTTTACGTGCTTGTCACTCCGCATTTATTTAGTCCATAGTATGTTGTTTTCAGCAATATTCTAGTCAAATGCAAACGTGTTTTTTATTTTATCTATTTCTAGCGTCGCAGCCGCATTCAAGCTCATATCTGTGATGGCCCCATTTTTATACTCGTAATAGGCCTGCGCACCAACCATAGCAGCATTGTCGCCGCAGAAAGACAACTCAGGTGCGTATAAGTGCCAGCCTCGTTTGTGACATTCGTTTTCTAGCTGAGTTCGCAGCAATCGATTCGCCGAAACGCCGCCAGCAACAACCAGCTTATTATAACCGAAATTTTGGGCGGCTCTTATAAAATTGCTCACCAAACAGTCTACGACGGCTGCCCTGAAGGAGGCCGACATATCTGCGCTGTTTATTTTTTCGCCTTTTTGCTCTGCGTTGTGCACCAAGTTTATTACGGCTGTCTTAAGGCCAGAGAAGCTAAAATCGTATCCAGCACCTTGGAGATTTGGCCGCGGCAATTTATAGGTGTTTTCATCACCGTCTTCGGCGATTTTATCAAGATGTACACCTCCGGGGTATGGCATTCCGAGGATTCGTGCGACTTTATCAAAAGCCTCTCCGGCGGCATCATCCCTCGTTTGTCCGAGAACCTTGAAGCTGGTATAATCCGGCACCTCTATGATGTGTGTGTGTCCGCCAGACACGACCAGACACAAAAATGGCGGCTGCAGCTCTGGGTGCGTTATGTAGTTGGCTGCGATGTGCGACCGCAGGTGGTGCACCGGGATGAGCGGCAGGCCTGTCGACAACGCCAGCCCCTTTGCGAAATTCACGCCTACCAGCAATGATCCGATCAGCCCAGGCGCGTGTGTCACCGCGATTGCGTCGATGTTTTTCAAGTCGATATTGGCCTCTCTCAAGGCTGCTTTCGTTACCCAAGAAATCGCCTCTATGTGCCGGCGCGAAGCAATCTCCGGGACCACGCCGCCGTATATTTTATGCTCGTCCACTTGCGATGCCACAACCGATGACAAAACCTTTCGCCCGTCCTCTACGATTGCTGCTGCTGTTTCGTCACACGAGGTCTCTATTGCCAAAATTTTCATGAGAGTTTCCTTTCTTGCGCTAAGCCTTGGCGCGCGGGCACCGCGTGGAGCGTAAAACGCTCCGCACGTCGAAAATCGACGTGCCTACCGGACTCTCAAACATCAATTTTCGCGTTGTAGGAGAGTCCGGCCGCGGTGCCCGCGCCCCAGGCTAGCGCTGCAAATCATCTCGTATTATAGCATAAACGGCCTCATCCATAAAACGGCCATCCTTGTAGACTTTTTGCCGACATAGACCTTCGAGCTCAAATCCTGCTTTTTTCAAAACTCTTCTTGAGGCGACATTATCCGCAAAGACTTCGGCATCGATCCTGTGAATATCATAGTTCTCGAAGACAAAGTCGCAAAACTGCTTAACTACAAGCGTCATGAGACCTTTACCCCAAAACTGCTCGCTTAACCAGTAGCCCAACTCGCAGGACTTCGCATACACATCGCCCCTCATGCGAGCGCACACGCAGCCACAAACGCTGCCATCCACGACGATGCCGAGAACGACGTCCCCCTCATTATCGGTGGCATAATTGATGTAGTCAATTGCGTCTTGCAATTTGTATGGGCAAGGAAAAACGTTGCGCAAATAACGTGCTACATTTGGGTTATTCGCGGCTTTTGCAAGGTCTTCTGCATCATCAAAGGTTAATTTTCTCAACGTGAACTCCATAATTTTTCCCCTCCGAGTTTAACTTTTAAGCAGCGCATAAGTCACCGTATCCAGCACCCGTCCATTTTTACATACGCTTTTCTCGTGTAGGCCTTCAAACTTAAATCCGGCCTTCTCGATGGCCCTTCGCGAACAGATATTTTCCGCGCAAGCGCCCGAATCAATTCTAATAATACCATAATTCTCGAATATAAAGCTGCAAAACTCTTTAACGACCGTCGTCATAATGCCTTTTCCCCAGTGCTCTTGCCCAACCAATAGCCTAGAGAGCAAGATTTTTCAAAAACATCCTTACCGAATCTCGCACAGAGGCAACCGCTAGCCTTGCCATTAATGATTATCCCGTAAATCAGTTCGTCTTTGTTGTTCGTGGCAAAGTTAATAAAGTCAATCGCATCCTGCAGTGAGTAAGGATAGGGGAAGACATTGCGAAAATAACGTGCTACATTTGGGTTATTTGCCGCTTTTGCGAGATTTTTTGAAACGTCAAAAATTAATTCGCAGGATATTAAAGCCATAGTCGCGTCGAAAACCAAAAAAGTATAAGCGTGTCCAGGTGCCAACACGGTAAGACAATAATAAAGTTCCTAGAGCATTTCGACAATAACTCTTTAGCTGAAAAGCAACATCTTTAGTTCGAGTGGCCGCAACAAATGACATAACACCTTTAGCGTAGCAAGTACCTATCATATGTCATTTTTATCGTACTGCATCACGATAATGCGCTCACACTGTTTTAGGCGTTGCTAAATTTGTATAGATAGCTGTAACTTTTACGAACGATAAAAGCAAAATGAAGAGCTTGCTTATGAAGCTTTTTAGCTTTTCTCCCCACGTATGCCCTTTTCCCCAATTGTATGCGGCTTGATCTTTTCCCAAGCACTGTCGCTTTATCGTGCCAGTGTAATTCTTTATTCATTTTTTGCTACCTTTTTATGTTTCTATTATATCATATTTTTATTAGACCTCTTGCGAAAATAAAGTATTACCTGCAAAAATACGATTAAATTTAAAAAGTGAATATTCTTACACGCCATTATAACGGCAAAAATTCTGTAAATCCAGTGAATATAACACCTTCAAAATTTATTTTGTATAATTTCGCAAGAGGTCTATTGTCGACACAGTCTAACGTTTCTAAATTCGGCGTCTTAGACGGCTGTTTTGTCAAGCCTTTTTTATATCATTCGCTTCACAACTTTTTTCCCTTATTTACATTTGACTTTTAATAGTTCGTCAACCTTAATTTTTTTAACCCTGTAAATCTATGGGGTTATTCCTAATTGCGAAAAGAAAAATCGGGATGAGCATACCGCCGCTGAGCACTGAGAAAATCAGCATCATTACGGCTCTGTCGCCTCATTTGCTTGTATATTTTATACGTCGCGTAGCAAAGAAAAGAATATTCGTAATCAATCTTGCGCCGCTGCTAAACATATAGGCTCCATGGATAACAACTAACGCAATAGCTTTCATTGGGTTTTTAAAAGCGATTTTGCCTAATATGTAGCTATTGGCAAAGGGAACCCACGCCAGCCAATTATGCTTGACGTTGTGTCGCAGAGCAATCTTCATCAAACCGATGCCTTTCAAGATGTACGCGCCAACCAAGAGTATGCCCAATATAGCTATAGTTGTAACTCTATACGCATTCCAAATTTGCTCAGCTGTGTATGTGGTCCCTAAATTTAAAATATTATATATGTTTCCAATTATAACAATTATCCCTGCAAAACTTTAATTTTTAATCCTCTAGCCCTGTAAATTTATGGGGTTATTTCTAATTGCGAAAAGAAAAATCGGGATGAGCGTTCCGCCGCTGAGCACCGAGAAAATCAGCATCATAACGGCTCTGTCGCTCATTCGTTTGTAAATCTTGTACGTCGCGTAGAAGAGAAAAATCGTGTAGGCAAAAGAAAAAATATTCGTAATCGAGCTTGCGTCGCTGCCCAAAATTAAGAACAAAATGTTGGTCAACGGCGCTACCTTTAGTGCGAACAACGCGGCGGCTTTCATTGTGCTTTTGAAGGCGATTTTGCCATATATGTACGCGTTGACGACCGGAACCCACGCCAGCCAACTATGCTGGACGTTGTGCCGCTGAGCAATCTTCATGACGCCGTAGCTTTGTAGGCAGTAAAAGACCAAATAAAATAATGCGATTACCAACACGACGACCATGAGCACGCCGCCTACAGCCATCATCGAACCCATATTCAATGCATTCATTAACATAAAATTCACCTCCTCGCGCGTTGTTTTATATTAAATATGATACTAAAATAAAATTTAATTGTCAACGTTTTTTTGTTCAAAACGCGCCACCGAGCTCCTTTAACAAAAGCCGCGCTCCCACATATATTAGTGCAGAGAACCATTTTTAAAACGCCAAAAGGAGCGATGCTTGTGGGCGCAAATGTCGTCCCGCTGAGCGAGCTGTCAATCGGACGCTCAGCCCGGGTCTTCTCGCTGCTCTCCAGTGGCAACGAGAGACGTAGAATGCTCGACTTGGGAATGATCAAAGGTACCGTGGTGGAGGCCGTCCAAAAAAGTCCGTCCGGCGACCCCGTCGCGTATTTCATCCGAGGAACTCTACTCGCGATACGCGCCGAGGACGCCGAAAAATGCCTCGTTCAGACACTTTAAGCACATCTAAAAACACGGGTGCCATATTTGAGAACTTTCCTACGGGTTAGCCGCATCGGCCGCGAGGCCAAAGAAAATAAAAATTTATTTTCTTTGTGTACTATCGCCCAACGTAGTTG
>JAZQMR010000218.1:0-3734 GCA_045543505.1 Acutalibacteraceae bacterium
GGCCCGTAGGGCCTTCGGCGCCTCGCGGCTCCCAGGGGTGTGATCATAGCGCTCCCAATTTGCAGCTACTGCGAACAATATCCTTATGACAACACCGAGCAAGGAGCTTTCAAACCTTGCAGGGAAAACAAAAACGCCCCCTGCAAAAACAGAGGACGAAAAACTTCGTGGTACCACCTCAATTTACCACAACCTCACGGCTGCAGCCTCGCGGGCAAGGCCCATACGCCTGCCCAGTGCGGTAACGTGCACAACCCCGACTGCCCCTACTGACACTTTTCAAGGCAGCAGCTCCAAGATGTACTTCACTCGGGCACCACACCTGCTCGCAGCAACCGCAGGCTCTCTTAAGCGGCTGGCCCGACCTATTTCTTCTTTTCATAGCCGTTGAGTATATTATATCATATTAATAAGAAAATCGAAAGGTAAGTTGTTATATAGCGGGGCAAACTCCTACGCGAATATCCCTAAGCAATGAAACATAAAGTGGCTATCTCCCCGATTATCGTCCCTGCTCCCAAAGCCAACATAGTAATTATTTCATGTTTTTTTTTTAGTTTTTCTAGTGCAGATTCCTTCTCACGATCCTTTGCCTGCAGTTCCCTGTCCTTCTCATCAAGTGCGGATTGCTTCTCCCGATCTTTTACGCGCAGCTCTCTGTCTTTTTCGTCTAGTGCGGATCGTTTTTCATACTCTTTTTGCGCCACTGCAGCTTGCTTTTCCTGTTCCTTTGTCTTAACCGTTGATAAAATTGAATGCTTCAACTTAAGAGCCGCAAATTTGTTTTCAATGTCCTTTCTTTGAGCACTGTCGCTCATAACATTCAAGAAATGGGCGTGCGAATCGATTTTGCCCTGAACTTCATTAATGGCCGTATCTAAAAGTCTTTCTTTTTTTGAGTAATCTTCTTCCGCGTTATACTTGGCAAAAAAAGCCTCTAGCTCCTTGTCAATCTCAGATATGTAAGGGTTGCTTTTTTGTGCCTCAACCGACACCATCGGAGTGTCTTCCGACGCATACGAAGTTACATGAACCCCTGTAATAGCCATGGAAACCGCCAATACACTTGCAAATAACTTTTTCATTATGATTCCTCCTCTATATTTGAATTTCTTATATTGTATTATAATCCAAATCAAATGTCAATCACTTACATAATAAATCAAAAAGTTCGTGCAATATAACTATTTGTATTTTTTAAGCAATGTTGCCATGGTTTGATTCCCTAAAATAGCTTAAATTGTTTTTTTAATACATCTTCCACAATTCTCTTAAACGCTGGGCCGCAGCTGTCGCCACCACCTTTTGCGTCCTCGGCGAGAACAACTATCACATATTTCGGCTTATCAGAAGGATAAAAACCCGCATACCAAGCCTGAATTACCGGCCGGTCGTCAATTTTTATGCCTGTTTGCGCTGTACCTGTTTTCGCTGCAGCTCGCCCTTCCTCAGGCTTGCCTTTTGCGCTCGTGCCGTACTCGACTGAAGCTTCCATCGCCTTTAGCAGGCTATCCGCGCATTCTTTAGTTAAAACTCTAGTGAGATTCGGCTTGGCTGTTTTTTGCACGAAGCTTAAATTCTCATTGACAAGGCCAACCACCAGTTTCGGCTCGCAATAAAGCCCGCCGGAGGCAATCGTGTTTAACAACGCCGCTATCTGAATTGGTGTGACGAGCAGCTTGCCCTGCCCGAAAGAAAAGTTGGCAAGGATTCGTTCGTTTGAGAGGCTCTCTTTCGTTGGCAGCATGCCAGCCTTTGAGGTTAACTCTGGAGCTAACTCAATTGCTTTTTCTAGACCTAGACGTCGAGAGAGCTCCCTCAACTTTTCGCCACCGAGCGAGAGCGCCTTCTCGATAAAATATGTGTTGCATGAAAGCGCAAGTGCCTGCTCTAGATCAACGTCTCCATGAGGCTTGTTGTTGAAACAGTGAAACTCGTGCTCATCCACGGCGCAGCGCCCTGTGCAATGATATATTTCGCGCGAGTCAAGGTCTGATTCCAGAATCGCTGCGGCCGTCACAAGTTTGAAAACTGAGCCGATATTGTACGGCAAAAGCGCGCGATTTAGCAGCGGAGAGTCGACGTCCTCGAGTACGGAGGCAACGTCTGTTTGAGAAAAAGTCGGCATACTCACGCACGCCCGTATTTCGCAGGTCGGCACCTCCGCTACGATAATTGCGCCCTTCTTGATGTACTTTTCGGCGGCACTCTGCGCGATCTGTTGAATATTTTCGTCCAGCGTCAAAACAACGCCCTTGCTGCATTTGTACATCGTGTTCTCAATAGCTGCACTCTCTCCGGGAATACGCCGATTTAGCGCATCGACCTTGTACCTCACGAAAATGTTTCCCGTTGCGCTGTTCAAATAGTCGTTAAAGGCCTTCTCGATGCCGCAAACGCCCTGCCTATCGCCGTCGAGGTAGCCAATTATATGCGGCGCCAAGTTGCCATTGCCACTAGAATATCTCCTCGGCACCCTGAATGTACTTACACCCTTGGCGATGAGATGTTTCTCGTCGGTAAGTGGCATCGTAAACGGCTTTCCGCCTTTCATTTTTTCTAGCGCAAGTTTTTGCTCCTCCTCGTTTAGCAGCTGCGACAATACAGCCATCGTGTTAAGCTCCGGCGTCACCGCGATGTATGTCTCCTCCGCTTTGCCTACAAGCGGCCTTTTGTTGCAGTCATAAATGTTCCCTCGCATGGACGCGATCTTCAATTTATAAGAGCTCTGCTGCGCAGCTGCGTCGCAAAGCACCTCTCCTCGCGAGATCTTATAGGTATTCACGACGCCCACGCCTAGCAGCACCATGAGCAGCGAGAAAAACACGACGGCTCGTTTGTACATAAAAAATCACCCGCGGCTATTATTGGCACGATGGGCAATTTTTATATGAAAATTTAGGTTTTAACCTTACTTTGGAGCTCTGCGCAGTCCGCGAGGCCAAAGAAAATATTATTTTCTTTGTGGCCCAGAGTTCAACAAAGTTGAACTTTGGGCTGGCCGAAGGCCCCAACGGGGCCTTCGGCGCCTCGCGGCGCCCCCAAGTTTGATCAAACTTTTCCGCTTACATAATATTCGAGACACTCTTGACGGCCGAACTCAGCTGATCCTCCTCCAGTGAAACCGACAGCGTCAACTTTGTGCTACTGTTCTCAAGAAGTAAATTTAGCTTCTCAATAAAGGCATTAAAGTCGTCAACACGCCCGCCACCGATATCGAGAGTCGAATCGACTAGAATATCTGTCAGGTCATAATTGCCAGCGCAAAGACCGCAAATGAAGTGAGTGTCAGCTAAATAATTATACCGATAAATTTATTGACATGAACGGCAGCAAAAAGAAACATCGTTAAATCAATCATTTTAAGCGATCGGAAAACATAGCAGTTTTTTCGTCGAAAACAGTGTCGCTGAGGAAGGTTGTTTCTTTCGACCAAACACGCCCCCGGTTTTGTTTAATTTGTACCCTATGGTGTACAAAATCACGATAAACACTGTATTGATCGCTAAAAAACTTAACGTTCCATTTATTCACTCGATCGTACATTTTTCTAAATGTTTCAGCGTCTCACGCACCGCATTCCCAATCGATGAGATGTTTTGTGGTTCTGCAGTAAGCTTTCCAAAACCAAGCTGGTCTTTTTTAGGGTGTTGCTAAATTTTCATACATCTAATGTGATCCCTATGCACAAACAGCAAGATAGAATACTTAATCATCTGCAAATTCTTCGAATA
>JAZQMR010000219.1:0-8502 GCA_045543505.1 Acutalibacteraceae bacterium
TACATCCGCAGAATTGGCTTTGCGGAGCCGCTCGCCGCGATCTATTGCAACGGCACGACCGCCACCTGCAACGGCCTGTCTCAGTGGGGCAGCGAGAGCCTCGCCCAGCAAGGCTACGGCTCGATCGACATCCTGAAGTACTACTACGGCAACAACATCGAAATCGTCCAGGAGGCGCCGGTCATGGGCCTCAAGTCGTCGTATCCGGGCTTCCCTCTACAACGCGGCTCCGTCGGCGATTATGTCGTTGTGGTTCAACGCACATTGAATCGAGTCTCGCAAAATTATCCGGCAATTCCTAAGGTTTCGCCTGTCGATGGCATCTTCGGTGAGAATACTGAGCGTTCAGTCCGGATTTTCCAGGAGATTTTCAACCTCACCCCAGACGGTGTCGTCGGCCGCGCCACCTGGTATCGCCTTGCCTACCTCTATGTCGCTGTAAACAAGCTGGGTGAGCTCGAGTCCGAGGGGCAGCGCCTTTTCGGCATAAACTTGACCTATCCCGACGCCATCTCTGAGGGCAATCGCGGCGAAAAGGTCTTCATTTTGCAATATTTCCTATCGGTGCTCGCCGAGTTTTACGACTATATTCCCTCCGTCGAGATAACTGGCAACTTCGGCGCAGAAACTAAACGCTCAGTGTTGGCTTTTCAGCAAAGCAAAGGCTTGCCGCAGACTGGCGTCGTTGGAGATGTCACTTGGAATGAGATTTACCGAGATTTTCGCGGCATCGTGAGCACAGTCTTCGAAGGAGGCGCCGCAAATCAGAGGTTTATCCCGTTTAGTGGCACGACGTTGCGGCTTGGCTCAACCGGCGAGGAGGTCACGACGTTGCAGCAGTACCTCAACAACATTTCCTCGGTCGATCAAAATATTACACCAGTCAACGTAACGGGCACTTTCGACGAGGCCACAAGGAATGCGGTTTTGCAGTATCAAAAGGAGTACGGCTTGAGCGAGAACGGCATAGTCGACAGGACCACTTGGAATAGCATCGGCGGCACGTATTTGGATGTCATCAGCGGAGAAAATCCGCAGCCGACACAGTATCCGGGATATGCCTTGAGCGTCGGCCAGCGTGACAAAAACGCACAATAACACGAGAGGTGGCAGCAGCACTATGAACCGAACGACTCTGCGCGCCGGCGCGCCCGTGCGCAACTTGCAGCATTTTCTCCGGCACATTTCCTACTACTACAACACCGTCCCGGCGGTCATCCCCGACGGCATTTTCTCGACGCAAACTCGCGAGGCCGTGATAGGCTTCCAGGAGACCTTCTCCATGCCCATCACCGGCGTCGTTGACTTCGATACCTGGAGCCAAATCGTTATCGTCTACAACGACTTATACGAGCTCGAGGAGGAGTCGTATATCCCGCAGGTTTTCCCTTCGCACGGCTTTACAATAAGTGCCGGCGAAAGCCCGATTCCATTAAATGTAATTCACACCATGTTGCAAGCACTGACGCAAATTTTTGACAACCTCGGCGAATTTTCAGCTACCGGCGTACACGACGAGCCAAGCGTAAATCTAGTAAAAACCTTGCAGGCGATTTTTGACATCGAGCCAAACGGAACCATCGACAAAAAGACGTTCAACATGATTGCCTCGCTTTATGATAATCATGTTTCATCGCCTACAACAGCACTAATTAAATAGAAAAACCCACATCAGCGCCAAGAAACCTCCAGCAAGCGCTATTGGCTCTCCCCTACCTCGCGGTCAGCGCTGAACTACTAAACGAGAGTAAAACCTTTTCAGAACGCAATGAATGTGTTAAAATTAGGTTATAAATGTCAAGAGTTTTGACCTGAAAACGCAAGGAATTTTACGCGCAAGAGGGACGAAAAATGGATTTTATCACGACTAATTTAAACGCATTCATCGTGCTGATGAAAACCTTTACGGTGGCTGACCTGCTCGACATCGCGATCATGTCGTTCATCATTTTCAGCTTCATCAAGCTGATTCGAGAGACTCGAGCAAGTCAGCTCGTAAAGGGCATTATAATTTTGCTCGTCGCGTATGTGGCGGCGTATCAATTCAACTTTCGGATGCTCAGCTACCTGCTGAATAAATTTTTCGAGTTCGGAATTATAGCATTGCTGGTAGTTTTTCAGCCGGAGTTGCGCAGAATGCTCGAACAAATTGGACGCAGTAAAATAAGCCGCTATTGGACGTCGAGCTCTCCATATGGTTACACGCTATCGTCATATCAGCTGCAGCAAAAGTGCATCCGTACGGTGGTTGATGCGCTGTTCTTGTTGCAACAGACCAAAACTGGCGCATTAGTTGTTTTCGAGAGGCAAACAAAGCTCGGAGACATTGGCAACACCGGCACGATCCTCCGCGCGAAGCCCTCTGTGCCGATTATCGGAAATATCTTCTTTAATAAGGCTCCGCTTCATGACGGTGCGATGATTGTCCGAGGTGCTATGATATACGCGGCGGGGTGCATCTTGCCGCTGACGAAAAACGAGAACATCCACCCGGACATCGGCACAAGGCATCGCGCGGCACTTGGCATAAGCGAAAACTCCGACGCGATTGCGATTGTCGTCTCGGAGGAAAGTGGCACAATTTCTGTCGCGATGGACGGCGTTCTGACGCGCAACTACAGCAAGGACGAGCTGATTCATCTTCTGGAGAAAAATCTCCTTCTCGACACTGCCGAACCGAACGTGAAAAGCCAAATTTTCGGGTCTATAATGGGGAAGAAAAAATGAAGCTACGCAAACTTAACCTCGGGCGCCTCTTCTACAACAACAAGGTCGTGATGCTTTTTTCGATCATCCTGTCGTTCATTTGTTGGATGATCCTTTCGACGAGCGCCTCGGAAACCGCGACCAAGCTTATTTCTGACATCCCGATTAGCGTGCACCTGTCGGAGAATGCCAAGGCGAGCGGTCTGACGGTCTTTGGCGCCGAGGACATCAAGGCTGAAATCTCCGTGACTGGCAATCGCTTAATTTTGGGGCAACTCTCCAAAAACGACATTCAAATTACGGCGCAACAATCTGCGAATATGATCAACTCGACCGGCAAGTACACCCTCGAGCTGACCGCGAAGAAAAATAGCATCTTGACCGACTACGAGTTTGCCTCGCCGGTCTCGCCGAAATTTATAACGGTTTTTGTCGACCGCCACAAGAGCCAAGATTTCGAGATTGCTCCGAATATAAAGTTTACGGCAGACCCGAATTACTTTGTTGCCCCAATCGCGCTTTCCGAGCCGACGGTGACTATCTCGGGCCCGGAGTCGGTTGTCTCGAGCATCGCCAGCGTGACCGTGGATGGCA
Source organism: Acutalibacteraceae bacterium (assembly GCA_045543505.1). GTDB lineage: Bacteria > Bacillota > Clostridia > Oscillospirales > Acutalibacteraceae > CAG-557. Next base: position 3,301 of record JAZQMR010000219.1, read on the forward strand.
ACATCTCGGGCACCCTAAATAAGACCGTTGACTTGCACGACCTGCCGATAAACTTGCTGGACAGCAAAGGAAATAAAATTAACACCACAAATTTGGTGCTGAGCGTAAGCAGCGTCGACGCCAACATTACGGTCTTGCAAAGAAAATTCGTGAGCGTAACGCCAGAGTTCACCTCGACTCCAAGCGGACTCAACATAAAGTCGTTCTCGTTGCAAGTGTCGCCTAATAAAATCGAGGTGGCGGCTCCAAATGAAATCCTGAGCAACCTTACAACCCTACAGCTCGAGCCGATTGACTTCTCTCAGATAGACCTTGACCATTGCGAGTTCGAGCAAAACATCAAGCTGCCAGCCGATTGCCGAAGCCTTGCAAATATCCAGAAGTCTGAGGTCAAGTTGAATTTGCTCGGTTTCCAAGAGAGAACCGTCGTCGCCAAGGATATAAAGTTTAAAAATCTCCCCAGCGACAAGGTTGCGACGGCTCACACGGCCAGCTTGCCAATAAAGGTGGTCGGGCCAATAGGCCAACTTCGGGCCCTGACTGAAGCGGATATCTCGATAGAGGTGGATCTCGCCGACAAGAAGGAGTTTACCGGCCGGACCGAGATGCCCGCGAAGATTGTTTTTGATTCCTCTGGCAGCAGGTGTTGGGCTTATGGCCACTACAAAGTTAATGTCGGGATAACGCAAAAATAAGGCAAGAAAAAGGCGCCGCGCGGTATAGTGCGGCGCCTGTAGCTTATGGAGGGCGGATTTTACTTAAGTTTTTGTGTTAAAGAACGCTGAAACTGCGTTATAGGCCATGTGGGTATCAATTTTCGAGACGGCCTCAAACGGCGCGTGCATCGAGAGGACCGGCACACCCAAGTCGACCGTATCGACGTCAAGGTTAGCCATGTACTTCGCGATGGTTCCCCCGCCGCCAGCATCGACTTTACCGAGTTCACCGGTCTGCCAAAGGACACCATTTTCCTCGAGGAAGGCACGAACATAGGCCATAAACTCTGCCGAGGCGTCGGAGGTTCCGGACTTGCCGCCGCTGCCGGTGTACTTTGTGACGACCACGCCGCCGTTGATGCAGCAGCTGTTCGCCTGGTCGTAGACCGAGCTGTAGGTCGGGTCGAAGGCCGCATTCACGTCGGCGGACAAGCATTTTGAGTTCGATAAAGCTTGACGGCAGGAGACACCATCCATCTCAGCCAAATCGGCGATGAAATACCTGAAGAAGGCCGATTTCATGCCGGTATTGCCGTCGCTGCCGATTTCCTCTTTGTCGGCCAAAATCGTGATAATTGTACTCTCGGGCACACCTTGAAACTCCAGCGCGGCCATCAGCGAGGTGTAGGCGCAAACCCGGTCGTCGTGCCCGTAGGCGCCAATCATGCTGCGGTCGAAGCCAACATCCGCGGCCTTGAACGCCGGCACCATTTCGAGTTCTGCCGAAAGAAAATCCGCCTCGGTTATGCCGTACTTCTCGTTCAAGAGCCTCATGATGTTGAGCTTCACCAGCTCGGAGCCCTTGTCGCTCTTAAAGGGCCGGCTGCCAACTAAAATGTTCAAGTTTTCCGCATCGAAAGCCTTTTGCAACGTTTTTGTCATCTGCTCTTTGGAGAGGTGCGGCAACAAGTCCGTCACGCAGAAAACTGGATCGCCGCAGTCCTCGCCGAGGGTTATGTCGACAGCGGAGCCGTCCTTTTTGACGACCGTTCCGTGCAGCGCCAGCGGCGTCGCGAGCCACTGATACTTCTTGATGCCGCCGTAGTAGTGCGTCTTGAGCAATGCCAGCTCGCTGGCCTCATAGAGCGGATTCGGCTTGAGGTCCAGCCGCGGCGAATCGATGTGCGCGACGGCGATTTTCGCTCCGTTTTTGACACCGTTTTTGCCAATGACCGCGACGATGACGGATTTGCCTCTATTCACAAAGTAAATTTTGTCGCCGGGCGCATATTTTTTATTCGCATCAAATGGCTCAAAACCGGCCTTCTTCGCCATATCTACCGCGCAAATTGCTGCCTCGCGCTCAGTTTTTGCCGCATCGAGGAAAGTCTTGTAGCCCTCACAGAACTTATCGGCCGCGCTAATTTGCTCGTCGCTCAGGCGCAAGGCCGCATTTTTCCGCTGAAGAAAGAGCTCTTCCTTCAATTTTTCCACGGCATTTTTCTCTTTGTTTTCGCAAGAAGTTCCATTGTTAGACATAAAAATCAGTCCTCTCATGTATTTTTAAAGTATAAGTTTTTATACATTTTGCGACTTTGCAAGACATTTTTGACATAAAGCGCAGTAGCTTTATAGGGGATGTTTTTCAACGTTTTCCCGTCCGAGGAGTATCGCTCGTCCTTCAGCCACTTGTCGACGGCTCCAAATCCAGCATTGTAAGCGCATATCGTTTCGACGAGCGTACCATATTTTCGCTGCAGCAGCGAGAGCAAATACGTCCCATATTCAATGTTGGTTTGCGGATTTTTTAGGCTGCCCACGTCCATATATGGCATCAATTTGTGGCTTTGCAGCCAGTCGAAAGTGTCGGGCATCACCTGCATTAGACCAATTGCTCCGACGTTTGATTGTGCATCTTGTCTAAAATTGCTTTCGGACTTTATCACGGCGAAAATCAACGCTTGCTCGACACCGAATTTTTCTGCGCTCTCCTGTACATACTCATGATATTCTATCGGGTAAGCCTTTTTCAAGAAGAACATTTGCCCACAAAAAAGCAGCATTCCGCCAATGACCAACGCCAATATGCCTAAAAAAATGCCTCGATAATTAGGTCTCATTCATCTCTCCAAGTGTGTCCTTGACGTGCCTTAGCACGTTTTTTGTGCAAGATATTAATATTTTCGTCATTTCTCAAAATATTCCTCGTGACGTCTTGACAACAGCTGTTTTTATTCTGCTCCAAGGCGCTTATTTTTATTAAACTTTTAGCGAAATTATCTCTTTTGACAAAATTTAGCCTAAAGATTTATCACGTCGAAGCCCGCCGCGCGAAGCAACCTATTATACACCGCCAAGCCTACGCCACTTTGAGAAGGGCAGCGTGCGTAGATCAAATCAACTTTGGGAAGAGCGTCGCATTTTCTAAGCGCATCAAAAAGCATTATAGCCTGCGCACTTGGGTCTGCCTCGCTGCCGTAAGTAACCGTCGGAACTGCGATGTCAGCAGCATCTTCCTCGTAGCACAGCGCCGCAACATTTGAGTCGCAGTGGGTATTAACATAGTTAATGTATTGCTCGCGGCTGCCGTTTATGATGACGACCTTCGCGCGCGGAGCGTAATGTTTGTACTTCATGCCTGGCGATGTTGGCGTAGCATTTTTCTCAAGTTGACTCAAAACAGCCGCATCTACTTCAACATTGCCAATTACTTTTCTAAGCTGCTCGACGGTAACCGCTCCCGGCCGGAGAACTCTCGGCACACGGGTACACAAGGAAATAACCGTTGATTCTAGGCCAACCGAGCACGCACCCGCATCGACAATGGCGTCGATTTTGCCGGATAAATCATCGATGACGTGCGAGGCCTTTGTGGGGCTGGGACTACCGGACAGATTCGCTGACGGCGCCGCCAATGGACATCCGGCGGTCTCGATGATTTCCCTCGCAACAGGATGTGCCGGCAAGCGAATCGCGACGGTGTCCAAGCCGCCGCTAATTACGTCCGGGATTGCGTCGGATTTTTTCAATATAATCGTCAAAGGCCCCGGCCAAAAGGCCTCAGCCAAGCGTTGTGCCTCGGGGGTGAAGTCGCGCACCAAGGCCTCGATTTCCTCGACTTTCGAGATGTGCACAATTAGCGGATTGTCACTAGGACGGCCCTTTGCAACGAAGATTTTTCGGACAGCGTTTTCATCAAGGGCGTTCGCGGCAAGGCCATAAACGGTCTCCGTTGGAATCGCGACAATGCCGCCTTCGCGCAAGATTTTCGCCGCGACTTGAGTGTCATTTGCCGACAACATCTGAGTTTTCATTTTGCTCATATTTGTTACCCGTTCTCGATGGAACTTTCGAGTTTTGCGGCTCTGTCGGCCGTGATTAGCGAGTCTATAACCTCGTCGATGTTGCCGTTGAGGAGGTCCTCCAGGCGGTAGAGCGTCAGGCCGATGCGGTGGTCGGTCAGGCGGCCCTGTGGATAGTTGTACGTCCGGATGCGCTCGGAGCGGTCGCCGGTGCCCACTTGAGTTTTGCGCTCCTGCGCCATCGCGTCGGTCTGCTCCTGCATCTTGGCCTCCAAGAGGCGCGACTTTAGCACTTTCATCGCCTTGTCCTTGTTCTTGTACTGGCTGCGCTCGTCCTGACACTCCACAACTACCCCAGTCGGTAGGTGTGTGATGCGAATCGCGGATTCGGTTTTGTTGATGTGCTGGCCGCCGGCGCCGCTCGCGCGGAAGGTGTCGATTTGCAAGTCCGCCGGGTTAATTTCAATTTCAACGTCCTCGGCCTCCGGCAAAACAGCCACTGTCACCGTCGAGGTGTGTATGCGCCCTTGAGCCTCGGTCTCCGGAACTCTTTGTACACGATGCACACCGCTTTCGTACTTCAGCCGCGAGTAGGCACCCTCGCCGGAGAGCATAAAACTAATCTCCTTGTAGCCGCCCAGCTCGGTCTCGTTCGCGTTGAGGACCTCGGTCTTCCAGCGCTTCGACTCCGCGTACATGCTGTACATCCGGAAGAGCACCCCAGAGAAAAGTGCGGCTTCCTCGCCGCCGGCGCCGCCACGAATCTCCACAATAACATTTCGGTCATCGTTCGGATCCTTCGGCAACAGCAATATTTTCAGCTCCTCCGAGATGCGCTCGATCGCCTCTTTGGACTCCTCTAGCTCCAGCTCGACCATCTCTTTGAAGTCTTTGTCCAAGCCGCCGTCATTTAGGAGTTGCCGCGCTTCCTCGGCGTTAGTTTTCGCCTTCTTGTACTCGCCATATTTCTCAACAATCGGGAGCAGGTTCTTCTGCTCCTTCATGAGCTCGCGATATTTCTCCTGGTCCGACACTATATTCGGGTCGTACAGCATCTCGTTTATTTCGTCGTTTCGCTTCTTGAAAACTTCTAATTTATCAAACAAAATTGCGTCACCTCTCTATTTTTGCTGAGATCTTTGCCGTGGGGCCGCGAGGCCCCTGGGACTCAATTTTTGTGTTCCAGGGGGGACCAAAACTTTTTTTAAAAAAATTTGGTTTGGGCCATAAAATTATTTATGGCG
>JAZQMR010000220.1:0-3324 GCA_045543505.1 Acutalibacteraceae bacterium
TAACCGCCACTTGTGGCGGTTAGCCGGGAATCAACTATAAAGAGTTGATTCCCGGCCGTGCATTAAAAATGCACAGCCGGGGCCGCAAATTTAGATGAAGCCGCATGCGAAGAACCACTTAGCAAGGAGACTTGGATGAAGTTCATAAACATAGGATTTGGAAACATGGTGTCGTCGGCGAGGGTTGTGGCGATTATCAGTCCGGAGTCGGCGCCGGTGAAGCGGGCTATCTCTGATGCGAGAGCCAAGAACGAGCTCATCGATGCGACTTGCGGGAGGCGGACGCGCGCGGTACTTGTGACGGACAGCGAACACATAATTCTCTCGGCGCTGCAGCCGGAGACCATCGCGAACCGGCTCAAGGGCGAGGACTCTGCGGACGAGGAGGATATGGCTTCATATGAGTGACAAAGGGCTGCTAATCGTACTCTCGGGGCCGTCTGGCTCGGGCAAGGACACTATTCTTGAGGCGCTTTTCAAGCTGGATGAGAATGTGGTAAAATCTACATCAGCGACGACTCGGGCACCTAGGAATGGCGAAATTGACGGGAAAGACTACTTTTTCGTGTCGCGCCAGGACTTTCGCAAGGCCATCTCGAACGATGAAATGCTCGAATACACGACCTACTGCGAGAATTATTATGGCACCATTCGGACTGCAGTGGACGAGCTGCGCAATGACGGCAAGGACGTAATTCTTAAGATAGAAGTCGATGGCGCAATGCAAATTAAGGAAAAGTGCCCCGACTCGATTGGAATTTTCATTTTGCCGCCGTCGATGAAAATTTTAGCGGACAGGCTCTCGAAACGTGGTACTGAGACCGCTTGCTCCCTGGAAAAACGCCTGAGGCGCGCCACCGAGGAGCTCAAGTTCGCTGCGCAGTACGACTACATAGTGGTCAACGACGACATAACGGCGTGCGCCGAGAACATACATTCGATTATACGCGCGGAAAAATCGCGGACGCTCCGGCGCGAAAACATTATTAACGAGGTGTTGTTACAATGCAAAAACAATCAATAGACGAGCTTTTGGCTGGCAAAAAAAGTAAATATTCGCTCGTGATGGGCGTGGCAAAACGTGCTAGAGAAATAGCCGACATCGCTGACTTAAATGGCGAGGAACTGCTCGAGAAGCCGGTAAACTTGGCCGCAGAGGACTTCAAGGCCGGCAAATATGAGCTCTATGAGCCGGAGATAAATAACTAACTAAATGATTTTGAGCTTCGTTTGAGGACTTTTTATGGCTGAGAAATTCATCGTTAAGGTCGCGGTCGAGCAAATCGTATATCATCTCGACAAGCCCTATGACTACGCGGTTTCGGACGACCTCGCGGACAAAATAAAGCCGGGTTGCAGAGTGCTCGTGCCGTTTGGCGCCGGCAATAAAAAACGTCAAGGAGTCGTCCTACAGGCGGCGCGCTCCGGCGAGGCTGACAAGTTGAAAGCTGTTTTTGCGGTGCTGGATTCGGCGCCGCTTTTGAATAACGAGATGCTCCAACTCGCGCAATTCATGCGGCAAAAGTACTTTTGCACGACCTTTGATGCGGTCAAGTTGATGCTCCCGGCCGGCATGAATTTCAAGTTGCAGGAGCAGTTCAAAATAGCGAGCCTCCCGGCACAAATTGAGGCGTTAGGCCGTGATGAGCTTGAGCAAAATATCCTTGCGTACTTGCAAAAAGAGGGAAGTTGGGTCTCGAAGGAACGCCTGCTAAATAAGTTCGGAGCGTCGGCAATTGGCGGTTTGAAGGTACTTGAGTCGGATGGGTTGCTTGAGAAAAAAGAGGTCGAGAAACGAACCTTAGCCGACGCCAAAGTGAAAATGGTTAAGCTGAAGATGGACTCGATTGAATATGTGAAGTTGACGCCAAAACAGAAATCTGTGTGCGAGGCCTTGCAGGAAAAAACTGCTGCGATGTCGCTCAAGGCGCTGATGTACTTCGCCGGAGTCGGCGTTTCGGTCGTCGACAACCTCGCGCGCAAGGGCATTGTGGAGTACTTCGAGGACACCGTCTACAGGGATCCGTACAAGAATGTGACCTTCTCTCAAGTCGACGAGGAGATAGTTTTGACTGAAGAGCAAGCGGCCGCCTATGAGTCCATCCGCGCTGCGTATGAGTCGGGTGAGTATCAAGTCTCACTGTTGTATGGTGTCACCGGAAGCGGCAAGACCTCAGTCTTTATGCGGCTGATTCAAGACGTGGTGGCGCGCGGCGAGAATGTCATCGTGATGGTGCCGGAGATTGCCTTGACGCCGCAGATGGTCGCGATTTTTAAGGGGCGTTTCGGCGATAAGGTGGCGGCTTTTCACAGTGGCCTCTCGCAAGCGGAGCGACTCGACGAGTACAAGCGCGTCAAGGACGGCCTGGTTAGCGTGGTCATCGGCACGCGCTCGGCAGTTTTTGCGCCGTTCGAGAACGTCGGCTTGATTATCATCGACGAGGAGCAGGAGAGCAGCTATAAGTCCGATGCGACGCCGAGATATCACGCTCGAGAAGTTGCAAAAATGCGCTGCGCGTATCATAAATGTCTGTTGTTGCTGGCCTCGGCGACGCCCTCGGTGGAGAGCTTCTTTTGGGTGAGGCAACAAAAATATAGCGTGAATATCTTGCGAAAGCGCTATGCTGGGGCAAACTTGCCTGAGGTGTCAATTGTCGACATGAATAAGGAGCTTGAGGCCGGCAATTGTAGTGCCTTTAGTCGCGAATTGGATGACAAGTTGCGTGAGAACCTCGAGCGCGGCAAACAGTCAATTTTGCTCCTCAACCGCCGCGGCTACAACACGCTGGTGCTGTGCGACGCGTGCTCGCAGGTGGTCACGTGCCCGAGCTGCAGCATCTCGCTGACGTACCACGCGGCCAACAAGAAGCTGATGTGCCACTACTGCGGCTTCGCGATGGACCTCACCGGCGAGTGCCCGGCCTGCCACGAGCGACATCTTAAGTATCGCGGCGAGGGCACGCAAAAAATAGAGGAACTCTTAAAGGAACGATTTCCTCAAGCGAGAGTCTTGCGGATGGACACCGACGCGATGATGTCGAAGTTTGCCTACGAGGAAAAACTGCGCGACTTTGAGGGCGGCAAGTATGACATCATGCTGGGTACGCAGATGGTTGCGAAGGGTCTTAACTTCCCTAATGTGACTTTGGTGGGCGTATTATCTGCCGATCAGGCCCTTTATAGCGGCGACTTTCGAAGCTACGAGCGGACGTTTTCGCTACTCACGCAGGTTGTGGGGAGGGCCGGCCGCGCAAGTGACAAGGGCTACGCGGTTATCCAGACTTTCACTCCCGAAAATCCTGTCATAAAGTTGGCCGCCCTCCA
>JAZQMR010000221.1:0-5678 GCA_045543505.1 Acutalibacteraceae bacterium
ATGGCGTTAAGTGCAACAACCAGACCCTTGATCGTACCGTTAAGCACAGTGACGAAGCCAGAAATCGGCGCATTCAAGCCACCCAAAGCCTTCGCAACAAGAACCTCTTTCGTCGGGAGTTTCGCAAGATTGTTGACCTCAGCTTCGCTGATAACCTTACCCTCGACAAAGCCGGCTTTCGCGTTGAAGAACTTATTGTCGTCGGCGAACTTGCAAAGGATTCTCGCAGCAGCAACGTGGTCCTCACGGCTTAAAGCAAGTGCAGTCGTGCCCTCTAAAACAGGCTCCAGCCCCTCGAGACCAGCTTCCTTGGCGGCCCTTTGCAGCAAGGTGTTCTTCACTACGAAGTACTCAACACCGGCCTCTCTCAGCTCTTTACGCAGCTTGGTGTCGTCGGCCACGTTGATGCCCTTGTAGTTAACGATCACGCCTGCGCAAGAGGCCTTCAATTTTTCAGCCAGCTCCGCGACATACGCTTTTTTCTGTTCCAAAATTTTCTCGCTTGGCAAAATATTCACCTCCACCGATAAAATCCTCGGCATTGCTAAGTTTGTTTAGCGGTGAACTAACACCGTGTAAAAAAATGCTGAAAATATACACGCGACTTCAATTTTCTCGTTGACAAAACTGCCGCTATGTATGTGGCGTTAGCAATGCCAAAATCCTCACCCGTGCACAAAAACGAAAAGCCTTTTCCGCAAACCGCAGAAAAGGCGCAAATATCGCATTAAATCGCACTCGCACTTTCCTCGGTAGGCGTGAAAATCACATTACGCATCCTGCACCTACTGTCTTTGGAAGAACAGCTGCATTAATAATAGCACGGGAAAATACAATTGTCAAGAAACAAATGATATGGGAGTACCCAAAGTGAGTTTTTATAGGCTGAGTTTTTCACAAAAACGTAAGTTTAAGGTTTTGCTCAACTGCGAGTTTCAGCAGAAGTTGTATTTGAATAGGTCATAAAAATTCGCGCATAACAACCATACTGGGGCGCTCTCTTAATTTACGGACAATTGACTAAAAAAAGTTTTTGTGATATAATATCCATGCAATATAATAAAGGAGAAATGCTTATGAGAAATTTTATTGCAACAAGTTTGGCTTTTGTGATGCTGTTAGCGAGTTTAGGAGACTCAGCTAATGCGGCAACGAAAAAGTCAATATTTAACAGGCCGTTGAATCTAGGCTGCAGTGTGAAGTACGATATGCCAAGTTTTTCGCAAGCATCAAATTCAGACGAGAATATGAGTGTATTTTACTCAACTCAGGGTAAGCTAACTTTGCAAAATCCGGAGGCATTGACCAAGAACAGTTACATATCAGTTAACGTGGCTCAACCGCGACAGGAACGCAGGTGGTGGAGGTTTTTTAGAAAAGGGAATGTAGATGAGGGAGAAAATAGATTTAAACTGAGAGTGTCTGGAGACAAGGCTTCCTGGTGGAACATTCCTGGCCGAATTTGGAACTGGATTTGGAATAAGGGAGTATATGTAAAATATGCACTTGTTTTAACAAGCAAGGATGACGAAAAAATCCTTGAAACGCCGGAAGTAAAGGAAGGCCAAAAGAAAAAAGAAGTCTTAGATGCCGAAAAATTCCGTAAAGAAGTTGAAAAATACTACGGTAAAGATAAGGTCACAGAGTTTAAGGAAACTTACATAAACAAGTTACTAGATGGCATAAAATCTGACCCGAATCTCGATCCATACGACCCGTTCAACGTGGCAGAGGCAGGTCATTTAGATACTCTTCAAGCAGCCTTGCCGGCAATGGACAGAAACAGCTACTACACGAAAAAAGAAGCTGACGAGGTCAATAAGAAAATCCGTGAGGATAAGTCTAAAGTTTTGGCAAAGCTTGCCCAGAAATGCGGCGATGAGCTCATCACCGAGGGCGAAGTTGCAAAACTCTCGCAAATCGACAAAGAGCAGACGTTCCGTTTGATTGTCAACAACAACATAGGGGACGGTGGGGAGGCAGACAAGCTAGTTTTGCTACTATCGAACCTTGCAGCAACAGGTCAATCAATCGAAGATGACTCAAGTGTTAACTTCGTATCTTATGTACAAAGCGTATTGCCGGATCGTTTCAATAATCCTCTAACTGAGGCCGACAGAAACAACATTAACCGTGCATATGAAGCACTACAAGCTGCGAAGTACAAGCCAGGCTTCTTCAAGTGGCTCTGGAATGGTATAAAATACATCACACCAGATATCATTAAGGACTTCGTCTGGTGGGTTGGCAATGGAATTACTCTTGGTGCGTATAATGAGCGGAAACAATTGCTGAAAACAGAGAAAGCGATCGATGCAAAGCAAGACGAGCTTAAGAACCTGGAGAAAGATGTTGCTGAGGCAACCAAAAACCTGGATGCTACAAACAAAGAATTGGCTGCGGTTAAGAAGATGTTGGAGGACCGCACAACAGACCTGGCTCAGCGTGAGGCGTTACTGGCGCAGCAGCAATCGCTACTGGCTACGCAGCAATCATACCAAGCACTGTTGGATAAAGTCTTAACTAAGACTGAACAGAAACGTACCTATGCGGTAAATGCTGCTAATAATGCGAAGATGAACGCGAACAAAGCACAAAGTCTACGATTAGATGAAGAACAAAAATATCGTCGTATGGAGGAAGAAAATAGGCTACGAAGCGATTTAATAACTGCGCAGAAGACAGAGCAGGACTTGAGGGATCAACTTGCAGCAGCGGTCACAAATGGTAACCAGCAACAACAAGGACGGCTACAGGCTCAGGTGGTTAATGCTGAACAACAACGGCAGCAGCTAGAGACCAATCTGAATAATTTCCTGAATCCGCCGCCACCGGCAGCACCAGTTGCACAGCAGGCTCCGGGACGCTGGGCGAGAGTCAAGGATGGATTTAAGGCTGTATTTGGATACTAACCATTTTGCAAATTGTTTCGCAACTGACATTCCCAATGTGCCAAAATAACAATAAGTAAAAGTAGATGCCTGCGCGGTATAGTGCAGGCATCCTTTTTGTTTTAGGCGCGAGAAAAGATTGCAAAGTTTGGTGAGTTGTTATGTAGCTTCTTTTATCGAGTAGTTGTTTAGCAGGCCGAAACTGATGGACAGCGCCTCATCCACCAAGTTCATCACGAAGTTATCAAGGGAGCCCATTTTTTCCTTCAGGCGCTTTTTGTCGAGGGTCCGAATTTGTTCAAGCAGCACCACGGAGTCCTTGGCAAGGCCGCTCCCGCGCGCCTGCAGCTGTATGTGTGTCGGAAGGTTGCTTTTGGCGTGTTGGCTCGTTATGGCCGCCGCGATTACTGTAGGGCTAAACTTGTTGCCGACGTCGTTTTGCACTATCAGCACCGGCCGGATGCCACCCTGCTCCGATCCAACCACTGGGCTCAAGTCCGCATAAAATATGTCTCCGCGTTTAATCGTCACCTTTTTCACGCTCCGTAAGTTTTCTTTTGATGTTTTTCTAGACAAGAATATTTTTACCGCCTTTTGCCGGATTTAAACATAAAAATAAACTCGCTAATCCATAATATTAAGCTGTGTGAAGAAGTGACAAAATAAGCCATTAAATTTTCAATGATTAAAAGTCAAAAAAAGCTGATGATTATCTATCTTTTTAATAAAGTTTATACTGAACTTAAAAGCCTAGATATTTTTATTTGCGAAAGGAATGGTATTCTGTTTGGGAAAAAGAAAAAGGCGGTGTTGCTAAAAAACGATACACATTGTAAAATTAGTACATGGATAAATAACTTAAATGCCCGAAATGCGGGAGCGAAAAACGAGCAAAAAGCGGATTCAACAATAAAAACAACGATATTTGTACAAAGAGTGTAGATGCCACTACGCGCTAAGCCAGCGCGGCTACCCGGAGCATATCAGGCGAAAGGCAATACAGCTGTATTTGGAAGGAAATGGATTCAGAAGAATTGAAAGGATTCTTAATGTTAGCCATGTTTCTGCCATAAAGTGTGTAAAAAGCCGGCGCGAAATTAGAGAAAGTTTCTAAAAAAGTCGATGTTTTGGAGCTATATGAGTTGTGCGTAAATTAAAAAAACATCTGGCTCTGGACCGCAGTAGACCGCGCCACAAAGCGGCTTGTTGGTTTCCAAATTGGAACTCGAGAAGCAAAATACTTCCAAAAACTCGCGGATAAAATTAGCCATATTGACGCAAAGCTTTATGTATCAGACCATGGGTATGCCTTACAAACTTATCGTCCCAGCAAAACATCTCACTGGAAAATCACACACGTACACCGTCGAGCGCATGAATAGGCTGTTGCGTCATTATCTTGCGAGGTTTGCTCGAAAAACTTACTGCTATTCGAAGAATCTGCAGATGATTGAGTATTCTCTTTTACTATTTATGCAGAGGGATTTTATCGCATATATGAAATTTTAGCAATGTCGTTTTTTCTGTTTAATCGATACTTATTGCAATAAATTATGATGTTTTTTTGCGTTAAATCATAGAGCGTTTTACCTATCCAAGCTAGGTTCCCTAAACTCAAACTGCCGGTAGAACTGCTTGCTTTCGGCAATTCTCTTTACAGTGCATTGATTTTTGTCCAGCAATTTCGTGATATCATAAAGATCTACCCAAATTTCGTTATTACATTCCTTTTGCGACTCGTCGAAAATAAGCTGAAGGCCGACGTGTAGGTGGCTCGTCTCGATGTTGTTGACATTTTCGTTAGGACTGTAGCCCGTGCGACCAACATAACCAATAACGTCGCCGGCCTTGACAACCTTGCCCTCGCAAAGAGCCTCGTGGAAGGGCTTATCCTTTCGCAGGTGGGCGTAATAGTAGTATCTTTTTTTGTCGAAGCTGCGGATGCCCACTCGCCAGCCGCCGTATTGATTCCAACCCATCACCTCAACTGTACCAGACTCAATCGCGATAACCGGAGTGCCAACGGCAGCCATCATATCGTGGCCGAGATGAGGTCGAGCATAGCCGTAGGTGCGGGAGGCGCCAAAATCTGCATAGTGCTGATAGGGGAATGTCTTCGCTATTGGGAGGAAAGCCTTTAAACCATATTTATCCTCGAAAATAGGTTCTCCATTTTCGTCAGTATCAACCTGAATGCTATAGTCGCCTACAAACTCGGCCAAAACGGCCGTATAAACCTCTCTGTAGTACTTGAAAAACTTCATCTTACCGGCCAGCTCTTCTATACTTTTGCCGGCGGACAGTTCGGAAGCCACGGCCTCCATCTCCTTGGCTTTATAGTGATTTTTAAAATCGTCGCCGTACTTTGCCGCCAAGTAGGCCAAGACATCGATCCAGTTTATATGGTTCTCTTTGCCGTGCGTGTCGATGTCAAGCTTCATCGCCTTGTCTAAGACTTCGTACGGCACATTAAATTCCGCATACTTGATGAAATCTTTTTTCTCCTCAGCGTTTTCAAGTTGCTCCGTTTCGCTTACTGCCATAACACCCGTATCTTTGCGCCCTTGAAGGCCAATTAACATCAGAATTGGTACCAGCAAACTTAAAAGTAATATCCCGACAAATTTACGACTTACAACTTTAAAAATCACCGTATCACCCGCAAATGAATAATATGTCTTGATCTTGTGCAGGAGTGCATTGATCAAATCCCGGGGCGCGCCACGAGGCGCCGAAGGCCCTACGGGCCTTCGGCCAGCCCAGCACTCAACAACGTTGAGTGCTGGG
>JAZQMR010000222.1:0-2102 GCA_045543505.1 Acutalibacteraceae bacterium
CTGATGACCAAGTGGCAGCATTAACGAGCCAGCAAAATGAACTAGATAGGCAAAATGAGGCGCATAACGCGAAGTTATCGTCGCTGAAGAACGACATAAAGAGCCAAAAGGCATACAGGGCAAACGTTAACGAGAAAGTAAAGGTGCTGAAGCAGCAGATAAATATCGAGTCGCAAAAGCTCGAGCTGCTCAACCGAGATATAAACGAAAAGCAAGCGCAGGCGGAGGAAATTCAGCGCGAGATGGACGAGAACACCGAGGCGCTTTGCAAAATATTACGCGCAGTATACAAAAACGGCGACACGCCAGAGCTAGTGGTGCTGTTTGAGGTCGACGACGTTGATGATTTCCTCGAGAAGGCCGACCTGATTCAACGCTTCAGCACGCACAACGCGGAGCTCATTGACAGCCTAAAAGAGAACAGCGAAAAGCTTGCGCAAGACAGAGAAAGCATTGAGAGAAATAAGCACGAGGTCGAGGAGTCGACCAGCTCTTTGGAGGCAAAACGCGAGGAACTCCGTAACCTGCAAAAGGAGTGCGAGAAGTTGCTTATCGGGTTGCAAAAAGAGGAGACGAAGCTTCAATCACAAATCAACGCGAACAGGGCAAAACGCAATCAGCTTGCAAGCAACAATAACTCAGCAGCGCCGCGCAAGAGTGGCCGCTACATGACTCCGGTCAGAGGCTCCTACAGGATTTCCTCGGAGTTTGGGCGCAGGGGGCGCGGCTTCCACAACGGTCGTGACTATGCAGCGCCTCAGGGCACGCCGGTTGTTGCGGTTGCGGATGGCGTCGTTAACACTGTGAATTCCACGAATCGTTGGGGCTCCGGTTGGGGGCTTCACGTGAAGATCAACCACGGCGATGGCTACGAGACGATCTCCGCGCACCTTTCTAAAACGGCCGTCTCGCCCGGGCAACATGTTCACGCCGGCGATGTCATCGGCTACGTTGGAAGCACGGGTTGGTCCACTGGAAGTCACTTACACTTTGGCACATCGAAAAATGGTACCTGGTATGACCCGCGCAAGGAGCTATAACCCTGAATTTTTTAGCTGAGTTTGGTTATAATTTAATATAGCGACGCTGAAAGCCCTTTATCTTAACAGGATATGAGGGTTTTCGCTTTTTGTGAGGAATTTTAATATAGGTCGCGGCTAGCCTGGGCGGGGCGCAGCCCCACCGACTTCGTCGGTGCATCGAAATTACAAGTAATTTCGATAGAAAAAATTTAATAAATTTTTTCGGGCTGCGCCCGGCCTAGGCTTAGCAGCAACTCGAGCAGAGGAGAAAGGCACATATGCACAGGAGGAGAAGCTACTTAAGGCAATACCGGAAGACATACCTAGAGAAACGTTTGCCGCGAGCCAAGATAAGTCTTTTAGCTTTATTTATCGCGGCTGTGGGCGCATCAGCGGCAATGTTTTTTTATATTTTCATTCACGTTGAAAGCGCCGAAAGAGAGCAACAAAGTGAAGCCTCTTTAGTGATAAACCAAGCAGTGAGCGTGAAAAAGAAGCCTTTGAGGGTCGACTTTACGGCGTGGAATCAGACCTGCGATTGGAATCTAGTCGTTGTTAATGACAGAAACCGTGTGCCTGAGTTTTTTGCGCCGAAGCTAGCAATGTTTGGCGACATCGAGGTCGACGAACGCATAGTTTCGCCTTTAAGAGAGATGCTTAACGACGCAGCGAAAGATGGCATACGGTTATGGGTTTCTACAGGCTACAGATCGATAGAACGACAAGAAAGCCTATTTAATCGCAGAGTGAGCGCCTTTGTTGAGGATGGTCTATCAAATGAGGAGGCTTTTAAACTGGCGCTAAAGGAGACCTCGCTGTCGGGTTACAGCGAGCACAACACTGGTTTAGCTGTAGACTTCAACGCCGCCGACGTAGAATTTGTAGAAACTCCAGAATACGAGTGGCTCATAAAAAACGCTGCAAACTACGGTTTTATTTTGCGCTATCCCCAAGAAAAAGATCACATAACGGGTCGAGTTTTTGAGCCGGCACATTTTCGATATGTAGGCGAAGAGCACGCCAAGGCTATGACTGGTCGAAAGTTATGCTTGGAAGAGTATGGCACAGAGCTCATGTGAT
>JAZQMR010000223.1:0-1799 GCA_045543505.1 Acutalibacteraceae bacterium
GCCAGGCCCGCGCAGAGCTGTGAATCAAGGCTCAAAACTTCAAACAAGGCGCTTTCTCCAACTTTTCCTGATTCAACTGCTTGAAACGGTTTGGTAACTGTTGTATAATAAACTCAGCGAATCTAAAAATTAATTGTTCGTTGTGCAGCTTAAGATGAGGAGCGTGAAAAAATGGTTTCGAAGATAAATAGTTTGGGACTTGTGGGCTTGGAGGCCTTTTTGGTGACCATTGAGGCGGATTTGTCGACGGGCTTGCCGTCCTTTGATGTTGTCGGCCTTCCGGATGCATCTATAAAAGAGTCGAGAAACCGCGTGAAATCGGCCCTCAAGAACTGCGAGTTTGATTTTCCGATAAATCGCATAACTATAAACCTTGCGCCAGCCGACGTCAAAAAGGAAGGTTCCGTCTACGACTTGCCCATTTTAATAGCGCTCCTCATCGCCTCAGGTCAACTCAACGCCAGCTCCGAAAATATGGCCTTCATTGGAGAAATTTCTCTAAGCGGCGATCTCAGACCGGTTAAAGGCGTCCTTCCGATGGCCCTAAAGGCTAAGGAGTTGGGCATAAGCGAGCTCTTCGTGCCGGCCAAGAACGCCACCGAGGCGGCGCTAGTCTCCGAGATAAAAATCTACCCAGTGGACAACATAAAAGCGCTGTACGCGCACCTGACCGGCCGGACGAAAATCGCTCCGGCCACCTCTAACTTGAGTATCATCTCGAGTGTGAATAGCTTAATTGACTTTTCGCAAGTCAAGGGTCAAAATGAGGCCAAGCGAGCCCTTGAAATCGCAGCGGCAGGCGGCCATAATGTTATTCTTATTGGACCACCCGGCTCGGGAAAAAGTATGCTCGCCAAGCGCATTCCGACGATTTTGCCGGCCATGACGATGGAGGAATCCATAGAAACGACAAAGATTTATTCGGTAGCCGGTCTCATCGACAGCAGCATGCCATTGGTCAGCGAGCGGCCATTTCGGTCGCCTCATCACACGATTTCTCCCATCGGTTTGACTGGCGGCGGCACTATGCCTAAGCCGGGTGAGATTTCGCTCGCGCACAATGGCGTTTTATTCTTGGACGAGTTGCCAGAGTTTACGCGCAGCGCCATGGAGATTCTCCGCCAGCCGATTGAGGACGGCGAGGTGACGATTTCGCGCGTCAGCGGCACCATAACGTACCCGTGCTCGATGATGCTGATTGCCGCAATGAACCCGTGCCCGTGCGGCTACTACGGCCACCCCACCAAGGAGTGCATTTGCTCGGAGAAGGCCATCTCGAAGTACCTCGCGAAGGTTTCAGGCCCTCTTCTTGACCGAATTGACATCCACATTGAAGTGCCTCCAATTGAATTTTCCGACTTGTCCTCGAAAAAGAATGCAGAAAACTCAGCGCAAATAAAAAAACGTATCGATGCGGCTAAGAAAATTCAATTGGAGCGCTTCAAGAAACATAAAATCTTGTCCAACGCGACAATAACCCCGGATTTGCTACATAAGGCGTGCGTCTTGACGAATAATGCAGAAAACCTACTAAAAAAGGCCTTCGACAAAATGGGTCTTTCCGCGAGGGCTTACTCAAAGATTTTAAAGGTTTCGCGGACAATTGCCGATCTTAGCTTCTCCGAGGAAATTAAGTCATCGCACGTCGCAGAGGCCATACAATACCGAAGCCTTGACAGGAAATATTGGTCGCGTAAGACGTAGCTTGTATCGTTGATAAAACTTGCGCGAGAAGTGTCCTTTCTTAGCTGAATCAAGCGGCGGCCGCGAGGCGCCGAAGGCCCGTAGGGCCTTCGGCC
>JAZQMR010000224.1:0-4012 GCA_045543505.1 Acutalibacteraceae bacterium
TATGCCGACAGCGGGGCCGCGAGGCCGCCGGAACTCAAATTTTGAGTTCCGGAGTGACCCCAGCCACTCTCTAAGTGGCTTGGGTTGCTCCATAAAAAGTTTTTTATGGAGCAGCCTCGCGGCTGCCAAGGTTAAGATCTATAAAAAAGGAACTTCTCGACCCGGACACGCACACGAA
Organism: Acutalibacteraceae bacterium; assembly: GCA_045543505.1. Classification (GTDB taxonomy): domain Bacteria; phylum Bacillota; class Clostridia; order Oscillospirales; family Acutalibacteraceae; genus CAG-557. The sequence goes on from JAZQMR010000224.1 coordinate 179, forward strand.
GCCGGACTTTTACATAGACTGAAAGAGTCAAGAGCATGTAAAAGAGGGTGGTCGAGTGGTTTTTAGCGCGGTTATCGCGAGCCTTGCGAATCTAGTCGCGTTCATCTTGCACGTGACTGGAGCTGGGTCGTTTCCGCAACCGTTGTCGGCGAAAGAGGAAAAAGAATGCTTCGCGTTGATGAAGGGCGGCGACGTCTCGGCGCGAAATCGGCTGATAGAGCACAATTTGCGGCTGGTGGCGCACATAGTGAAGAAGTACTACACGGCAGCGAACGAGCAGGACGACCTGGTGTCGATAGGGACGATAGGGTTGATAAAGGCGGTCGACACGTTTAACGCCGACAAGGGTATACGGCTGTCGAGCTACGCGGCCAGATGTATAGAGAATGAAATCCTGATGTTTTTTCGCAATTGCAAAAAGTCCGCGCAAGATGTCTCGATGAACGAGCCGATAGACACAGATAAAGACGGCAACGCCCTAGTACTTATGGATGTGATGGCGACCGAGGATCTTATCGTGGAGGAGCTCGACACAAAAATTCAAGCAGAGAAAATGTATCGATACATAGAGGAAGTTTTATCGGAACGCGAAAAAATAATTGTCAAGCTTCGGTACGGCCTGGGCGGCAAGGTGCCATTAACTCAGCGCGAGGTTGCCAAAAAGTTAAACATTTCGCGGTCATACGTTTCGAGAATAGAAAAAAAGGCCTTGCAGACGCTTAAAAAGCGCTTTGACAAGGTTTGAAATAAAGATGCACCACGACACCTAGAGCTGGAACGCCAAGTGTTTGTTTATAGCGCTTCTTAGAAAAGCTTTGAGACAAAAAGATGTAGCAAAGCAAATTGGCGTAAGCGCCAGTACGTACATGAGCTATGAGGATGTTAACAGGGAGCATTACCCAATAGATGTGTTAAAGAAGATAGCCGCATTTTGTGAGGTCAACGTAATCGAAATTATGGACGAATACCACTTGTTTCTTTATCGCGGACAAGGCCTACAGCTTAAAAATCTAATTAGCGACTCAAAACTGACCCAAAAAGCCGTTGCGAAAAAATTGAATGTTCACGCGAAGAGCGTTGCAGCTTGGTTAAGTGAAAAAGTAAGAATGTCGAAAAGTATGTACATAAAAATTTTCGAAGATAACATTTTGAGCCAATCATAAGGAGTGCTCTTTAGAAAGTCGTATTTCATCTAACAACCTTAACTTCTGTTCTTTTGGGCAATTTAACCGCTCTATCTTGAATTTTATGGCTAAACCGTAAATTTCCGCTACTTTTTTACTAAGTTCATCCTTTTGTTTTTGAGAAGTCGGAGGATGTACAATCACCTTCATAAACAGCTTTGCTCTCCATCTTTGTCGTTAGATTTATAAAATATTTACGGCTCAACCGTGATTAAAATGCTTCTGTATTAGCGTTTTTCAGATTTGTTCAGGACACTTTTCGCTCGCAGACACAACGTTTATAACAATGCTTTTATCCTCATTGTAGTCTTCTTGCTCCGTAAATTTAGGATTTTCGCCAAGCACATCTCTAATGGCTATAAACGCCTTTGTATCTCCAGCTATTGCCTTTTTTAATTGAGCGACAACGACGGCCATCGCGTAAGTGCAATCGTTAGCAGCAATCTTGTAGCTTTTTAACATAGCCTTCACGCCCTTATCCGCTGAAGTTGCAAGCAATACTTCAGCCGCTTCTCTGAGTAATTTTTTGTTCTTCTGCACCCGATTGCTCGCTTTTGCGCCCATTTTCGCTATTTCTTTGCGTTCTCTTTGAGGACGAGTGTTTAACGGCCTTAAGTTTTTTTCGTTTGCTACAAACTTTAATAGCGATATAACTCACAATAAATTTATAAGATTCCTCTCTAAAGCATATGGATCTACACCAACATTTGCAAAGTCGCAAAGCACTTTAACGTTCCGGTTGACTATTTGGCGGGGCATACAACGGAAAAAGCCTCGATATGTCCATCAGAGAGTAAGCAACATTACGGGACTTTACGAGAGTGAAACACGTACATTAAGGTCACTAAAATGAGAAGCCAAAAACACTGTTGATAAGATAATTGCAGACGATATATCAACCGCGTTGCATGCATTGTTGAAAGACGAACACCTGCTTGAAATAATAGGGGCTTATTTAACCGCTGACTACGAGAGCAAACATGGCACAGCGATGGAAGTGTCAAATATTTTAATCGCGTATAATAAAAGCTCGACCAAAAATGAAGTAATAAACTGCAAATACCTTCCTTTTATCTTTTTAAAGGCTATTGAGGATAAATTAGGAAAACTTAGAGAAAAACTTCTGCACAAAAGATAGAAAAAATAAACAGCAAAAAGACGCTGTTTTATCAAGGCTAATTCTTGGCAAGGCAACACTTTTTTGTTGGGCTTTACAGTAACAACTTAAACTGGAACTCGAACTACTCGAGTATGCCATATAACACTAGTTGCAAATGTACTTTAGGCTTTATAAAAATAGAAAAGCCCCTCAGTTAAAATCGAGGGGCAATATTCGCGGCTATAAGCGAAGTAGATTTACTGCAAACGAACCTATTCATTTCCCTGCGGCAGGCCAACGATAACATTTTCAGGCTTGACACATAGGCGCTTGTTTTTCGTGATCTTTTCTTTCATAGCATTGTCACGGACATAAATGCGCATATCATCACCATAGCCGAAACAATAGTTGTTAAATTGTACGTTTTCAGCGTCTGCATCGATCACTATCTTTTTTACTTTGGTCCCACAAAGTGCGCGTTCACAGAGAGTCATATTATCTACTATAGTTGCTTCAGTTAACTTGCTATCCAACTCCAAAAAATACGAGCCAATAGATAGGTTTTCTGTTCTTCCTTCTTCAAAAGTAATTCTAGCCAAATTTTTACACGAACCAAAAGCTCTTTTGCCAAATTCATTCACAGTATTTGGAATAGTCACCTCCTCTAAAGATACACACCTACAGAACATTTCTTCTGGGATAACATCAATGCCTTGCGGCCAAATCACCTTTTTTATACAGTTGTTCCCAGTAAAGCTAAACATTTCAAAGGTTTCTTTATTAAATGAGCTCAAATCAAGCGTTCCATCTTCGCTCAAGTAACCTCCCCATAAGTCTATAGTCAACTTATCATCAATTTGCATTGAATCCTTTCCGTCAAAAAGTTTCTCAATATTGTATTTGAAGAAATTACCCGCTCCATCATATGGTAAAAACTTTAGTATGTTTTCCTTTTTTATTTCACCTGGGCCAGTAAATGTAAGCGTTTTTAAATTTCTTGTGAGGCTAAGGCTCGAATTGCCAAATTGCACATTATGCGGAAAATCGATATTGCTGAAAGAGCAAGTACCAAATGCTCTCGGTTCGATAAACATGGGTTTTTCTCGATTTTCAAAAGTAATATTATCTAGCTTGCTGCAATTAAAAAAGGCATTAGATTCAATCCGCTCAACAGACTTTGGTATGGTTATTTTGCTTAATTGACTGCACATTAAGAATGCTGCAGTTCCAATTGTCTTCAGCTGGCTATTTGGTTCAAATTCAACTGAAGTCAAAGATCCGCAAGAATCAAAAGCCTTTTTACCAATCTTAGTAACCGGAACGTCTTTCACGGTTGAAGGTATAGTTATCTCACTGGCTTCTCCTTCATACAGAGCAAGTGTAGCTTTTCCGTCCTCGATTACAAAAGTAAAGCCGTCCTGTTCTACTTTTTCAATTACTTTCCATTTAGTCAAGAAGTCGATTTCTTTTTTTATGAGCGTTTTCTTTTCTGCATCAGAGAAAAAAACAGATTTATCCTTACAATAATTCTCATAAGCAAACAACGCTAAT
>JAZQMR010000225.1:0-2825 GCA_045543505.1 Acutalibacteraceae bacterium
CTTACAAAAAAAATTCCCAAACGTATACTTTGAAAGTGCTATTCGTTGGGCGCAGCTGTCTTGTGATTTCACAAGTGGCAAAAACTCAACCGATGATGGTCCACCAAACAAAGATGTGTACCTCGGTGGCAGCTTATAAATCCATATAGCTATACAAGCACAGGTGTGCCGCAGCCTGTGCTTTTTATCTACCGAGAAATAATTGCACTTCCCATATTTACGCCTCCCTTGTTATGGTGGAATACCATAGGCTGTTATGAGTATCAGTAGATATATCGCCGGCTACCCAAACTCCGTTTGCACAAACTAAATATCCTATATTCCCACTGGTAATATTAGATTGCGTCCATGTCACGCCATCAGCTGAATAATACAACCCTGTATCACCACTGCTGCAACGAGCTATCCACATCCCGTTTGAATTCACGGCATTGCTAAACCTTCATATATTCAATAAGCTCCCTATGCATAAACAGCAAAAGAGAGTACTTGATCATTTGCAGGCTTTTCGAATAGCAGTAGGTTTTTCGGGCAAATCGTGCAAGATAGTGACGCAACAACCGGTTCATGCGCTCGACGGTGTACGTGTGTGCTTTGCCAGTGAGATGTTTTGTGGGGGCGATGAGATTGTATGCATGCCAATGGTCTGACGCATAAAGCATTACGTCAATATGGCTAATTTTATCTGTGAGTTTTTGGAAGTGTTTTGTTTCTCTAGTTCCAATTTGGAAACCAACGAGCCGCTTTGTGGCGCGGTTTACTGCGATCCAGAGCCAGATATTTTTTAAAAATTCATGCACAACTCATCGAGCTCCAAAATCTCGACTTTTTCGTCTTTTTTAGGGACTTCCTCTAATTTTGCGCCGGCCTTTTTTACCCAGTTTATGACATAGACATGGCTAACTTTAAGTATTCTTCGATTCTTCTAAATCTATTTCCTTCCAATTAAGATAACCATCAACTCAAGTATGAAACCTCCACGTTTCACTCCCCTTGCAAAGATTTTCCTGCTGTGCTATAATTAACTGCAAAATCACACGTCGGGCTTTTTCTTGGTGCCAGGTTTGGTTTTTCGGGTGTAAGCGCGGCGGAGGTAAAAACCAAGGAGGTCATATTTATGGCAGTAGTATCTATGAAACAGCTTTTGGAGGCGGGCGTGCACTTCGGTCACCAGACCAGAAGATGGAACCCGAAAATGGCGGAGTATATCTTCACTGAGCGCAATGGTATTTATATCATTGACCTTCAGAAGACTGTAAGAAAACTCGAGCGCGCGTATAATTTCATCCGTGAGCTCACTGAGCAAGGCAAGTCGGTTCTCTTCGTGGGAACCAAAAAGCAAGCACAAGAGTCCATTAAGGAAGAAGCTATCCGTTGCGGTGCCTACTACGTTAATGCGCGTTGGTTGGGTGGCATGCTCACGAACTTTAGCACGATTCGTCGCAGAGTTAACCGCTTAAAGCAACTCCGTGAGATGCAAGAAAATGGAACTTTTGAGCTCTTGCCAAAGAAAGAAGTCATTAAACTAAACCTAGAGATTGAAAAACTTGAGAAATTCCTCGGCGGCATTAAGGATATGAAAGAATTGCCGGGCGCTTTGTTCATCGTTGACCCGCGCAAGGAGAAAATTGCCGTTGCTGAGGCTAAAAAGTTGGGTATTCCGGTTGTTGCTATCGTTGACACGAACTGCGACCCTGACGAGATTGACTATGTAATCCCTGGAAACGACGACGCGATCCGCGCTGTTCGACTTTTATCCGGCGTTATGGCTAATGCTGTTGTCGAAGGCCGCGAGGGCCAAATGGGCGCGGCTGCCGCTGAGTCTGAAGGCGAAGTTGTTGCAGATTTCGAGGGCAAAGAGGAGTTCACGCCAGAGGCTGAGTAGTTGAATATTTTAAAAGACGGCATAGCCCGTCTTTTATTGTGATTTATAAATAAAATTTTAAACGTATTTTTGGAGGTAACTGTTATGGCTTTTACGGCTAGCGATGTTAAAGCGTTGAGAGAAAAGACCGGTTGCGGCATGATGGATTGCAAAAAGGCTCTGACTGAGTCGAACGGCGACATGGAAAAGGCTGTTGACTTCTTGAGAGAAAAAGGCTTGGCCGCCGCGACGAAAAAATCTGGACGCATCGCCGCTGAGGGTGTTGCGTTCGCGTGCACGAACAAGGATGAGACCGTTGGCGTTGTAATCGAGGTTAACGCTGAGACTGACTTCGTTGCGAAGAATGCCGACTTTTTGAATTTCGTTCAGACTTGTGCGGATACTGTCATTGAGAAGAATCCCGCCACCTTGGAGGACTTGATGTCGAGCAAGGCGTCCGGCAGTGAATTGACCGTTGAGGAGCTTGTTCGCGAGAAAATCCTCACAATCGGCGAGAACATCAAGATTCGTCGCTTTAAGAGATTCGACGGCGTTGTCACGACCTACAACCACGCTGCTGGACGTATCGGCGTTATGGTTAAGTTCAACGCGTCTGTCGACGTTGCTGCAAAAGACGAGTTTAAGGCTTTCGCCAAGGACGTTGCTATGCAAGTTGCGGCGATTAACCCTGGCTACCTGAATGAGGCTGCTGTTCCGGCTGAGATCTTGGAGCACGAGAAGAAAATCCTCACCGAGCAAGTTATGAACGAGGGCAAGCCTGCAAACATCGCTGAGAAGATCGTTATGGGTAAAATCGGTAAGTTCTTCAAGGAGAATTGCCTCATCGAGCAGGTCTTCGTTAAGGATTCGAATTTGACCGTTGGCCAATACGTTAAGGAGACTGCGAAGGCTCTTGGCGGTGACATTGAGGTCGTTGATTTTGTTCGTTTCGAGAAGGGCG
>JAZQMR010000226.1:0-5150 GCA_045543505.1 Acutalibacteraceae bacterium
AACAACGTTGAGTGCTGGGCTGGCCGAAGGCCCCGTAGGGCCTTCGGCGCCTCGCGGCGGGAGGCGCTTGATTAAGGCACTCTCCAAATCTATAACTTCTAATATTATATGGATTCACGGCAGTCGATCTGACAAGCACATAAAACAACTCGCAACTCATGAGGATGCTCTCTGAAAATCTTCAATAAAAATGGGAGGTATATTCAATGGCAAGTAACGCTCAAGGATTGGTTATTAAGGGCTCTTTGGACAACGAGAAGGTCGATAAAGGCACGCGCGAGATTTTCGAGTGGGGAAGCTCATTGCTTTTTGCTTTCTCGGTCTGCACTTTATTCACCTTGTTTTTCATGTTTTTTACTGTTTCGGGCGACTCGATGCTTCCGACACTACACAATAACGACAAGTTGCTAGTCTATAAGTTCCGCTACGAGCCTCAAAAAGGCGAAATCGTTACGATTGATTGCGACGAGAGCTTGGGTAAAAGCATCATCAAACGCGTCATTGCTACGCCCGGCGATACCCTTCGCATCAACTACGACACGCACGAGCTGTTCGTTAACGGCCAACTCTTAAATGAAAACTATATAAACGAGCCAACAAGAACTCGCGGCGATGGTTTCATTCCGAACAATACGACGGTTGGCGTCCCGGATGGTCATGTTCTCGTCCTTGGAGACAACCGTAATCACTCGCTGGACAGCCGTTACTCCGAGGTTGGCTTAGTAAACATCGATGACCTGTATGGTCGCGCATCAGTTAGACATTGGCCGCTTGGCGATATGAAGATTTTCTAAGACAAAAAGAGGTTTTAAAATAAAATTATCTCCTTTTGAAGCGTTAACTATGATTTTTCATAGCCGCCTTGAAAGGAGATTGTTTTTGTATTCTATTCTTTGGAATGCCCTGATCGAGCATCTGGCGGCCGCGAGGCGCCGAAGGCCTATAAGGCCTTCGGCTAGTCAATCACTCAACAACGTTGAATGATTGACCACAAAGAAAATAATATTTTCTTTGGCCTCGTGGCCCGGCTTGGGCAGCCAAGCCAATGGAAAATGCTCACCTTAGGGAACTTCCCTATTTTTATCTTTCTCCCCCCATAAAGAAGAGTGCGATTGTACCTGGGCCGGCGTGAGAACCGACAACAGTGCCGATGTAATTAACCTTGACTTCTTTGACGTTGAACTCTTTTAGGATGAGCTCTTTCACGAAATTTGCGTCATCGAGGGCGTCGGCGTGCGCAATGAAAACCACATCATCTGACGTCACGGTGGCGGTTTGCTTCATGCGTTCAACCAAGGACGCGAGCGCAGCTTGACGACCGCGAACCTTGTCGGCAGGGACTAATTTGCCGTTGTCATCGACTCTTAAAATCGGCTTAACACCGAGCATTGTGCCGACAAGAGCCGATACGGACGAAAGCCTTCCGCCGCGCTTAAGATGGAATAAATCCTCCACGACAATCCAGTGGCAGACTTTTTTCTTGTTTTGCTCGAGCCACTCAACTAAGTCGTCGATCGGCATACCGTCGTTTTTCTTCGTAGCCGCATAGTGAACTAGCAAGCCCTCTCCCGCGCAGGCGCAAAGCGAATCGACTATCATTAGCTTCCTGTCTGGATACTTGTTGCTCAGCTCCTCTTGGGCGATCTTCGAAGAGGCATAGGTGCCGCTGAGAGACGACGTAAATGCTATGTATAGAATGTCCTTGCCGGCCTGTAGGTGCGGCTCAAAGGCATCAATAAACGCACCAGTGTTTATTTGGCTGGTCGTAACATTTTTCTTTTCGCGCAATAAATCGTAAAACTCTTTGTACGGCATACCGCCGTCTTGATATTGCTTGCCCTCGAAAATAAAACTCAGCGGAATGACGTTCACGCCCAAGCTTTTCGCGTGCTCGGCACTCAAGTCGCAGGTAGAATCGGTGAAAATTACGTAATCGCTCATGATAAGCTCCTTGTTCTCAAAATGGCATTGCTAATATTGCATGTATGGTGCGATTCGGGAGTGCCCTAATCGAACATCTGGCAGCCGCGAGGCGCCGAAGGCCCTACGGGCCTTCGGCCAGCCCAGAGCTCAACAACGTTGAGCTCTGGGCCACAAAGAAAATAATATTTTCTTTGGCCTCGCGGCCAGGCTGAGTAGCTAATCCAATGAAAACGCTTACTTAGGGCACTCCTTGCAATTTTTGCAATAAAAGAAGTGGCCGCTTATGAAGGTTTTTAGAACCTGATTTTACATTGCAGCGGCTTGTTTAGCGATGCCTCAAATTATAGTGTTATACACATTAGTATAGATTTCTTTTTTGTATTTTGCAAACTTCTCGGCTGAAATTGGCTTTGGATTGCTCATTATCAGCAATCGTTGCGCCAGTTGATTTTTTCGTAAAGGCGGCTGCTCATAGTAAAAATCATTCAAGTGAAACCCTAAGCGTTCATAAAAGGCTATTCTTCGCTTTGCAACATCAGTCTCTGGCGGTTCGACCTCTAGAAAAATCGGCAACTTAGCATTTTTCATATTCCTTAGGAGAATATTTTTTCCTATGCCATGCCCTCTACACGCCGACGAGACCGCCAAATGCTCAAAGAACACGCAATTCGCAAGTTTCCAATACGCTAAAAAGCCAACAAGAGCTCCATTTTCATCGAACTCTTCGTGTATATGGTATTTTTCATTTTCCAACAGCTTCTTTTGCCCCTCGTAAGTACGCATTTCGCTGTCCGGAAAAGACTCGTCCATTATTTTGAATATCGCATCAAAGTCCATCACAACGCCTCCGTGACTTTATAAGCATATTTTATCATATTTTTATGTGTTGTTTGTTTTTTATCAAACTGATCAACAAATCTAGGTAATGGTAATAAAAAATTCACGCAACTCAAACAAAAAAATCAAATTGTGTGCCTTTTATAAAAAACGCCTTGAGAATTCAACAAGTGCAGCTTATAATGAATTTATTGTAGAAAAAGGAGGTGCTTTTATGTTCAAGAATATGGTTGCAAAGTTCACAGTGTTAGGTTTGATTTTTTCGTTATGTTCACCTTGTTGTTTAGTCTTTGCTCAACAGCCAGATCGCCAAGCGTTGGTTGCCGCTCTTCAAGCTGGTACAGCTAAAACTTTAAGGATATCCATCAATGACCAAGAAGTACAACTTGAGATACCGGAAGGAACAACAACACTCGCTCAGCTTCGCCAGTTCGCTTTTGGTGTATTTTATCAAATCGGGCTAAACAGTGATCGTTCATCTGAAGAGGCGACTCATTTTGCCAACTTCGCCGTATCTAATCTTTTTTAAGAGTTTTCTTCATTAGAAACAGCGCCGCGCGATATAGTGCGGCGCTTAATTTTTTACACACCTTTAATCTTTTTCTTTCTGCGTTTTTTAAGCAATTCATCAGTCGTCATGTTCAATGCTCCGGCGATAGCAACAAGCTCTTTGTCGGTCACCAAACGAGTTTGCCCTTCAATTTTTGACAAACCTGAAGGACTTATGTCGACGCCAGCCACTTGCAGCCGGGCCAGAAGCTCTTTTTGTTGTAAGCCCTGCTTTTTCCTTTCCTCGCTAACATTCTTGCCAACAAGATTTTTTTCCCCCAAGCCTTGTTCTCTATGCCTCATTCCCACACCTCCGATAAAACTAAAATATAATTGACTGTAAATTTATTTATATCTTACATCGATCTTCGAACAAATGCAAGTATTTTTTCTTGCTGTACTCAAAAAATGTACACAAAGACGATTTGTGCTTTCCTTAGCGAGCTGGTATAATGTTACGTAGACGTCGAAACGGGGCGTACGATTGAATTGACACTTTTTAGGCGCGGTCCTAATTGAAAATTTTCTCGTCTAGCTGCCGCGGCCGCGAGGCCAACGAAAATAAAAATTATTTTCTTTGTGTTCCAGAATTCAACGATGTTGAATTCTGGAGCGGCATAAGGCCCGTAGGGCCTTATGCGCCTCGCGGCGCCCAAAAGCTTGATCAGGGCCCCAATTTTTATCGGAGTTGACTTTTTAAACATGGGAATTAAAAAAATTATCTTGAGCGCAGATAGCTCGTGCGACCTGGGCGATGCGCTCAAAAATCGCTATGACGTCCACTATACTCGCTTTCACATCTTGCTGGACGAGCGCTCCTACATCGACGGAGTGAACCTTTCCGCGAGCGATATTTTCTCGACGTACCAGCAAAAAAGGTGTCTCCCAAAGACTGCTGCGATAAGTGTGAGCGAATATTATGAGCACTTCAAGCGCTGGACCGACCAGGGGTTCGAGGTCGTTCACATAAATATTAGCTCGGCTGTCTCGAGCACTTATCATAACTGCTGCCTGGCCGCCAGCGAGCTGACTGGGGTTTATCCGATCGACTCGAAAAACCTCACAATAGGGATGGGTATGCTTGTTATCGAGGCCGCAAAACGCATCGAGCAAGGCCTCTCCGCGAAGGAGATTCAATCTAAGATTACAGCCCTTGCCGACAAGGTGCGAACGGGTTTTGTCCTCGACACGTTGGAGTTTTTGTGCGCGGGCGGCCGATGCTCTGCGCTTGCGGCGATGGGCGCGAATGTCCTCAAGTTAAAGCCGTACCTAGAAGTCAACACGACAACGGGTAAAATGTCACTTGTCAAGAAGTATCGCGGTACCCTCGACAAAGTTTTGATTCAGTTCATCGATGAGAAGCTGGCCAACGCCGCCTCAAACATAGACACAGAACGGGTTTTCATCCCGAGTACAATGCAGTCGCCAGAGCTAGTCGAGGCGGTCCGCGACCACGTAATTGGGCTTGGTCTGTTCAAGGAAGTCCACGTGGCAGAGGTTAGTTGCACAATCTCCGCGCACTGCGGGCCAAACGCACTTGGCCTAGTGTTCTTGCAAAAATGAGCCTTCGCTAAACTTGTATAGATGTAGGCTAACGCCGTATAAAAAACGAATAATAAAAGATATTGAAAATATACACGCAACTTAATTCTTCTCGTCAGCAAAACTGCCGCTATGTATGTGATACTAGCAACATCCGAAAAGAAAAGGTAGTGTCCTAATCGAGCATCTAGCGGCCGCGAGGGACCGAAGGCCCTGTGGGGCTTCGGTCGGGCCAGCGCTCAACAACGATGAGCGCTGGGGCACAAAGAAAATAATAATTTCTTTGGCCTCGCGGCCCC
>JAZQMR010000227.1:0-1587 GCA_045543505.1 Acutalibacteraceae bacterium
AACATCCTCGACCGGAACGTTCTCGTCGCCGCCTGACGTGATGTAATAAGCTTTGAGATGCGCTAAATCCCAATCCGCACCTTCATTAGGATCTCCAAGCTGTACGTACACATTGACCGGGTGAGCGGGCGGAACTTTCTTACCATCAGGGTCTTCCACTCCAATGAGGAAAATCCAGCCGTTGTCGCCCTCAACGCGAGCCTTTTGAGCATCATCGAGTTGCGAATAATAGGTGTTATACTCGGGATCTGTCGGGCTGAGCCATTGGACGTAGAATATCAGTCCCGTGTCAAGGTCAAACGCGCCACTCGAGAGGTCGATGCCATACCAAGCACTCGTGTCATATGACTCCTCGCGCAGCCAAAGAACGTCATTGGCGCTAAGATTTTCCTCCGAAATCTCCACGCTGGTTTTGCCTGAGGAGTCGACAAACTGTGTTTTCCCATCCGCAACGCGAGCCTCTGCTGTGCCCCATTTTGAGGTATCCACCGAGACATTAACCGCGACGTCCACAGCAAGCATTTTCTTGACGGCCTCCCAAACACCAAGAGTCGCCATCGCCCAATCATAATTGATTGTGTCTTTTGGAGCGAAAAGCGCTGTAAAGGTATTAGTTCCGACATTGCCAACCTTAGTAGTAGCGTCATCACTCCAGAGCCATTCACCTTCCAGCGCATCGCCGTCAACATCGAGGAAAGAGCCAATCGTGCTCGCAAGGCTGTTGCGAATGTCGTCCAAAGTTTGGCCATAAGTTGCAGTGAGCGTAGGATTTTCATGTAGATTTTTTTGGTTCGGGGTGGCTTGGTCAATAGTAAATGTCGTGCTTGCGGAGTCCTTAAAGTTGCCGGAAGTCGTAGCTATAAAAGTAACGGTGACCTCTTGACCCGCAGTTGTTGCGTCCGAAACCGTCATATCGTATGCCGCGGGGGGGACCGTAATGCCTTCGACGGTAACCGAGGTGATTTTTGGGTTAAGCTGCTTGCCAGTATAAACCATCGTGCTCGGGTCAATCGTGATGGTAGCGCCGTCGAGGGACTTCTTGTTAATTGTGAAGTCGGCTGTTTTGGAGCCATTAAAGTTGCCCTTGCCCGTAATCGTGACCGTTGCAGTACCGGCGTTGGTGTTGTCCTTGTAAGAGACGGTGTAGTCGGTGTCTTTATCAAGTGGAGTATCAGTTGTCCCGTCCAGCTTAACCTTAACTGAAGAAACCCCGGGCCTCAACGCGCTGCCAGTGTATGTCAGCGTAGAGTCAGCGAGTTCAACCACCGCACTAGAAATGTCGAAAGCTGTAATCGCCGCAGTTGTATCCTTTGTTACGGAAATCTCATTCTGCATCGAACCATCATCCGCGAACGTGTAATTTTTAGCCTTAGCCGAAGTCAAGGTAATCTTCGCGGTGACTTTTTTGGCCGTGCCTACGTTCGCGTTCTCGAAGGTTGCATCAGAAACGGTATAGTCTGTACCCAGCGTTAGCGTTTCTGGCTGGCCATCAGGTGTGACCAACCCGCTAAAAGTAACACCCGACACATCAGCAGTATCTGTGCCGTCGTAGGTTCTGCCTTCAACTGTAATCGATTCAACTGTTAG
>JAZQMR010000228.1:0-3771 GCA_045543505.1 Acutalibacteraceae bacterium
AGGGGCCTTCGGCGCCTCGCGGCGCCCCTTGGGCTAGCCCTAGGCACTCCTGAACGATGTTACTTGTTGACTTTTTATATCTTGAGACGTACCATATTTTGTGTCAAATAAACATTTAGGGTTGAAAAAGAGGTAGAGAAAAATGCAGTTTTATCTCGAAAAAGCGGATATCGTGTTAGAAAAAGTAGGCAGTAATAATTCCGGGTTAAGCTCAGCGGAGGCCGCCAAACGACTACAAACTAACGGGAGAAACGTCCTTGCGAAGGAAAAGCATGATTCTCTAATCAAGAAATTTTTCAAACAATTTGCTGACCCGATGACGTTAGTTTTGCTAGTCGCGGCGGCCATTTCCATTGGAGTTTCCACCTATGCGGGCGAGCCATTCACCGACACTTTCATTATATTATTTGTGGTCGTGGTAAATGCAATTTTGGGTGTCTATCAGGAGAACAAAGCCGAGAAAGCCATAGACGCGCTGAAGAAACTCTCGCAGGCCACGGCCAAGGTCCTTCGCAACGGATCCATAAAGTCGGTCAGCACGGAGGAGCTCGTCGTCGGCGACGTAATTGTTTTCGAGAGCGGCGATGCTATTCCGGCTGATGCAAGAATCTTGGAGAGCAACAGCCTAAAGGTCGAGGAGTCAGCCTTAACGGGAGAATCGGTGCCGGTTGAGAAAATCTCCGAGGCGCTCACCGTTGCCACTAGCGGCGAGACTTTACCATTGAACGACCACAAAAACATGATCTACACCGGCAGCACGGTCTCCTATGGGCGCGGACGCGCTGTGGTTGTCGCCACCGGCATGGACACGCAAATGGGCAACATCGCAAAGTTCATCGCCAAGACCTCCGACGAAAAAACTCCGCTTCAAAAGAAGCTGACGCAACTGGGCAAGACGCTGAGCTTTGTCGTTGTTGCGATTTGCGTGTTTATTTTTGTTTTCAGCCTTCTCAAGACGCGCAACCTCAGCACTGAGAACATCCTCGACGTGTTCATGATCTCGGTTAGCCTGGCCGTTGCCGCGATTCCATCAGGACTTGCAGCTGTCGTCACAATTCAGTTGGCGATTGGTGTTACTAAAATGGCCAAGCACAATGCCATCATACGCAAGCTAACCGCCGTCGAGACTCTCGGCTGTACACAAGTGATTTGCTCCGACAAGACCGGCACCCTCACGCAGAACAAGATGACCGTCGTCGAGGATTTCGCCTTCGATAAGGAGCGCTTGATTGAGGCTTTATTCTTATGTAACGACACGCAAAAAGACAACTCGGGCAATCCTGTGGGCGAGCCGACTGAGTTGGCGCTCTACACCTACGCCGAGAAGATTGCAACGTCAAGCGGCTTAAACCAGAAAAACACACGCGTTGGCGAGATACCCTTTGACTCCGAGCGCAAGATGATGTCGACCTTCCATGAGGACGGCGACGGGGTTATTCAATATACGAAGGGTGCGCCGGATGTGATTTTGCAGCGCTGCACGCACTACATGGAGGGCGGCAAGGTGTACGCCTTGAACGAGAGCGTCCGCAAGGATATCATCGTGCAAAATAAAAATATGGCGCAAAAGGCCCTCCGTGTTATTGCGGCGGCCTGCAAAATGCACGAGAACTTGCCAAAGGACCTTAGCAGCGAGATTTGCGAAAATAAGATGGTTTTTGTGGGCCTTGCTGGGATGATTGATCCAGTTCGTCCCGAGGCTCTCGCGGCGGTGGAGAACTGCAAGAGCGCGGGCATCAAGCCGGTGATGATAACCGGCGACCACAAGGATACGGCCATCGCGATTGGCAAACAGCTGGGGATAATCAGCTCGGATGCGGAGGCCCTCACCGGCGCAGAGCTTGATAAAATCTCGGACGAGGAGCTAAAGAAGGTCATCTACGACATCAGCGTCTACGCGCGCGTGCAGCCCGACCACAAGGTTCGCATCGTGGAGTGCTTTAAGCGGCTCGGCAAGGTTGTCGCGATGACTGGCGACGGCGTAAATGACGCACCCTCGATAAAGCGCGCGGACATCGGCGTCGGGATGGGCATCACCGGGACGGACGTGACCAAAAATGTCGCCGACATGGTGCTCTCCGACGACAATTTTGCGACGATTGTCTCCGCGGTGAAGGAGGGCCGCCGTATCTACGACAACATTAAAAAGGCGATTCAATTTTTGCTTTCGTCGAATATCAGCGAGATTATCTCGATTTTTGTCGCGACGGTGCTTGGCTTCAAGATCTTTTCGCCGATTCACATCTTGTGGATAAACCTCGTCACGGATACGTTTCCGGCGTTGTGCCTTGGCATGGAGGAAGAAGAGCACGACCTCATGAAGCAACCTCCGCGCCCGGAGAAAGAGAGCCTTTTCGCCGGCGGGCTAACCTTCAACATCGCCTACGAGGGCATTCTCATCTCGCTAATAACACTCGCGTCGTACTTCTTGGGCGTGCTCGCCGAGACCGGCCGATTGCAACTTGTAAACAGCACCTACGGCACTACGATGGCCTTCCTGACGATGTCCCTCACGGAGACTTTCCACGCCTTCAACGTGCGCTCGCTAAGCAACTCCATATTCGCGATAAAAAGGCAAAACAGGTACCTTATCGCCTCCATGATTTTCTCGACCATACTCATAAACACCGTTATATATGTCCCCGCACTCGCCTCCATATTTGAAGCCACAGCCATTCGCCCTCTCGAATATTTCCAGTGCATCGCGCTCTCGCTAGCGATTATCCCAATAGTGGAGGTCGTGAAGTTTTGGCAAAGACAGAATACAACATCCAGATAAAATACGACTGGCGCTTAATCAGCGCCAGTTTTTACTTGAAAAATTATTCTTTAACATTATTGGGCGTGTACGACATATTTGAGTTATGCGCCATATTCTTGCTCGCATCTTAATATCGCTGTTTTTAATCTACGATTATAATTGCTCCCATGCCGAGGTAAAAAAACTTATCGATTGCTGTTTTAAGTTGGAATTCTTTGCCGTCCAGATAATATAACCTGTATTTGAGATTGAAAAATTTGCGAACTTCATTGAATAAGTCTTCTTGTGTCAACTTTTTTCCGTATATAAAACGATCGTTGATTACGGTAATCCTTTTAAGTCGGAAAGATGTCCACGAGCGCATCAAGTTTGATGCGAATGTGGAGGACTTGCACGGCAGAACATCATCCAATGCACCTCTTCCGAGATAAAGGCATATATTCTGGAAAAGTACGGTCTGAAAATTTCCAGTCTATACATCAAGAACAAGTGCGGATTTGAGAAAAGAGACAATTATAACATCGGTGATGGCAAGAGTAAAGAACTCATTTGCCCGCTCAAAAAAGAAAAGGCAATCATGAATGCATTCAGATACTTTGGAATGATTCGCGCTTAAAAGCAAAACGGACCCATTTTCGTGGGTCTGTTTCTTTTTGGCTCTGCATATGATTCAACCAGATTTATGATACCGTGCCGGCAATCCGCAAACCTAAAAAGGCATCGCTAAATTCTGGTATATGCAAGCGAAAACCCTGTAAAATCAAATTCTAAAAACTGCATAAGTAGCCGTTTATTTTAACTTTTACCGTTTGTAAAAATCGCAGCCATGTATGCAACGTTAGCAATGCCCTATTTTTCAATGGACCGTTATTTTCTTAGACCGGCATTGCTAAATTTGTGTATATGCGAGCAAATGCAAGGTAAAATCAAATGCTAAAAAGCTCTATAAACAAGCGCTTTATTTCGCTTTTTCCCTTTGTAAAAATTGTAGCCATATACGCAAATTTTGC
>JAZQMR010000229.1:0-4313 GCA_045543505.1 Acutalibacteraceae bacterium
TTTGTGGCCCAAAGCTCAACAAAGTTGAGCTTTGGGCTGGCCGAAGGCCCTACGGGCCTTCGGCGCCTCGCAGCGCCCGGGAGCGACCAAGCTACATTCAAAAGCTAATATTACTTCACGCAAATATTTCTCAGAACAAAAGGAGGCACTCATATGGAAATAACGCAAAGCGACCTGGGCAAGTTGAAGCTGCTTTCGGAGAAGTACAGCAATATTCAAGCGGCGGCCACCGAGCTTATAAATCTTCAAGCGATAACGAATCTGCCGAAGGGCACCGAGCATTTCATCTCCGACCTGCATGGCGAGTTCGAGACGTTTTATCACATTATAAACAATGCCTCCGGCGCCATTCGCGAAAAAATCGACGCCTTGTTTGCGGACGTCCTCAACGACGAAGACCGCGCTAAACTTGCGACGCTAATCTATTATCCGGCCGAGAAACTAAACGAGCTGTCCATAATGAAGGCGAACACCAAGGAATGGTACCGCATCACGCTGAATAGACTTGTTGCGGTCTGTCGGCTGGTCGGCTCGAAATACACAAAAAGCAAGGTGCGCAAGGCTCTCCCAAGCGACTTTGCTTACATTATCGAGGAGCTCCTGCTGCACAACTACAGCGACCACAACAAGACCTATTACTACTCGAACATCATCGACACGATCATTGACATCGGCCACGCGAACGCTGTTATCATCGCGATTTGCAACACGATAAAGACGCTCATTGTGGATCATCTTCACATTGTTGGCGACATCTTCGACAGAGGCCCTCGCGCGGACATCATTCTCGATTCCATCATTCAGCGCAAGTTCATCGACATTCAGTGGGGCAATCACGATATCCTCTGGATGGGCGCGGCGTGCGGCAATACGACTTGCATCGCGGTCGCGCTGTGCAACTCCATTAAGTACAATAATCTTGAGTTCCTCGAGGAAGGTTACGGCATCGCATTGCGGCCGCTTGCTGTGTTTGCCTCGAGCGTCTACAAGCACACCGATACCTCCTGCTTTAAGGTCAAGGAGCTGGCCTACACTAACCATTTCAGCTTCAACGACTCGGATGTCATCGCGAAAATGCACAAGGCCATCTCGATAATCCGCTTTAAGCTCGAGGGGCAAACCATCAAGCGCAATCCGCACTTTAACATGGAGGACCGCTTACTACTAGACAAAATCGACTACGAAAAGAAGACCCTTTGCCTCGATGGCATTGAGTACCCAATGCGGGACACAGACTTTCCCACCGTCGACAAAAATGACCCATACCAGCTTACGCCAGAGGAAGCCGAGCTAGTCTCGCAGCTGCAATCGGCCTTCCTTCACAGCGAGAAGCTGCAACGCCACATAAAATTTCTCTACACGCACGGCAACATCTATAAATGCTTTAATTCCAACTTGCTTTTGCACGGCTGCATCCCGCTGAACGAGGACAGTTCTTTGAGGACCTTCCATTTCGACGGGAAAGAACTCGCCGGCAAGGACTTCCTTGATTACGCTGAACGAATTGCACGAGAGGCCTACTTTAATCGCGACTCCGACGACAATCAAGCGCTCTCAGACCTCCTATGGTATTTATGGTGTGGAAAATTTTCGCCATTATTCGGAAAAGACAAAATGACTACGTTCGAGCGCTTGTTCATCGAGGACGAATCGACGCACGAGGAGCTCAAAAATGCATATTATAGGTGTACGTACGACGAAGACATCTGCACGAAGTTGCTGAGCTTGTTTGGCCTGCACGGCGATTATTCACACATCATAAACGGCCACATTCCAGTCAAGTCCACCCAAGGTGAGCAACCTGTCCGCGCCAACGGCAAGCTTATTGTCATCGATGGCGGCTTTTGCAAAGCCTACCAAAGAACTACCGGAACGGCCGGCTATACTCTCATTTACAACTCATACGGCTTAAAGCTTTGTTCGCACGAGCCCTTTGAGGGGATCTCTGCGGCGATAAACAACAACACCGATATTTTTTCGACATACGTAGTGGCAGAGAAAGCCGATAAAAGGCTAACCGTTGCTCAAACCGACAAAGGCGCAGATATTTTTTCTACAATTTCAGACCTAAAAAAATTAATTCACGCATATAGAACTGGCATCTTGCACGAAAAATGAAGTTTTTAATATAAAGTTCCAATATTGCAAAATTCTACATATTATGGTATAATTACTCGACGGTTAAATATTTTCTAATTCTTAGGCTTACACTTTTTGATAAACTTCATTCAATTTTTTATTGAAAGGACGTTAGTATGGTTAAGAATATTCTAAAGGAGAATGCACCCCAGGAGAAAAACAGTACCTATTTCGCTTTTTTACAGATCCTACACGAGGAGCTCATACCTGCTATGGGCTGCACAGAACCGATTTCCCTTGCCTATGCCGCAGCAAAAGCTCGCTGTATCCTCGGTGAGCTGCCGGACAAAATCGATGTCGTTGTTAGCGGAAACATCATCAAAAACGTCAAAAGCGTTGTTGTTCCAAATACCGACGGCTTAAAAGGCATCAAAGCTGCAGTAGCGGCCGGCATCATTTCTGCAAGACAAGATAAAGTTCTCGAAGTCCTATCGGAGGTAACTCCGGAGCAGAGAACCGAAATTGTCAATTACCTTAGCACTACACCTATTAGCATTTCCCCAGCAACCACTTCCTTGAATTTTGATATTCTTCTAACACTATTCAAAGGCGATTCCTACGTTAAGTTGAGAATTGTCGATGATCATACGAATGTTGTTTTAATCGAAAAAGACGGAGAAATTTTATACACCCCAGGTCAGACTAATGCTCATGTTGTTCACAACAACAATAAGCAACTTCTCAGCATCGAAAACATTTTTGACTTCGCTAACACTGTCGAAATAAACGATATTAAAAATCTCATCGATAAGCAAATTAGCTGCAACACGGCTATCGCTGAAGAAGGTCTCCGAGGAAACTACGGTGCTAACATTGGCAAGACACTCATATCTATGTACGGAAATGATGTGAAAATCCGCGCAAAGGCTAAGGCTGCTGCCGGGTCGGACGCTCGCATGAATGGTTGCGAGTTGCCGGTTGTTATCGTCTCCGGTAGTGGAAATCAAGGCTTAACCGTAAGTCTTCCAGTAGTTGAATACGCAAAGGAATACGACATCGACGACGAAACGCTATATCGTGCACTTGTCTTGTCGAATCTCATTGCGGTTCACCTCAAGGCTGGCATCGGCAGTCTCTCGGCGTTTTGCGGAGCCGTTTGTGCTGGTTGCGCAAGTGGTGCAGGTATCGCTTACATGCTCGATGGTTCTTTGCAAGCCGTCTCCGAGACCGTTTCAAACGCACTTGGTATGGTTTCCGGCATTGTATGCGACGGAGCTAAGGCATCTTGTGCCGCTAAAATTGCAAGTTCTGTTGAGGCCGGCATTTTGGGCTATCATATGTACCTAAATGAGAAGAACTTCTTGCCAGGCGACGGAATCATCGGAGAAGACATCGAGAGCACTGTAAAGAACATTTGGCGTCTAGGAAGAGATGGGATGAAGGAAACCGATAGAGAAATATTAAATATTATGACCGGAAACTAATTTTACCCCTAAGGAGATTTTCGAAATGAAAAAATTGGCATCTAAATTACTCGTCTGTTCGCTCACTTGTTCGCTATTAGTAAATCCAGTTAGAGCATTCGCCGTTGATTGGGAGAAGCTTATCGATGAAATGGATACCACTGAAGAGACGGTTTCGTCTGTATCCGTTGAGCTTGGAACTTCTGACCTCGAAAAAATCATCGAGAAGGCTGTTGCAAACTCTGTTGACAAATCCGTTGAGAAATCCATGGAGAAAGCGGCATTAAAAGTAGCAAGAGATAAGAAGTCGGTTCAGAATCTTGTTAACGAGAGCAAAAAGACAAGCAAGGGTTCTGCTTTGTGGAAGATCGTAAAGCTTCCTTTCTCGGTTGGATTGAATGTAGTAAAATCAGTTATTTTGCTTGCATTAGTTGTAACTTTGCCGGTTGGCGGAACCTATGCGTTTGCATCTTCCTCAAGAGAGGCTATCAAGGCAGACTTAAACAACCTACTCAACACACTAAAAAACAGCAACTCTGCTAGCAAAATTTCTGAGCTTGCTAATGTAGCGTATGAAAAACTAAGAAATTTTTTCTCACAAACGGCTGAACCTAACACACCAGGTACACCTGGAAGTAACGAACAAAACAACAATCTGCCTAACGAAGAAGAAATCATACTACCTACGGGAGAACAAGATAGTCCCAACAGCCAGTCTAATGATGGCAACTTCAACAATGATCAGAGCGATATGCTTGAAGAAGAAAAAAT
>JAZQMR010000230.1:0-2865 GCA_045543505.1 Acutalibacteraceae bacterium
GCGTGCGTGTTGAAGGCGAACTCATCGGTAGCCTGACCTACGCCACTAAGGCCACCGATGAGTTCGCCTTCAACACGCACGCCAACAAGAAATTCTTCACCAAGGATGAGCTGGTCAACTTGTGTAAGCTTTATGAGAACGGCCTGCTCGCCACGGGCACGGGCACCGACGTGAAGCTGCGCATAAACTTCGGCCAGCGGCCAGAGGCTGCGAACTACTACAAAGATTCGAACTTGACAACGGGTATTGCCGCGGCGGGGCCCACCTCCTGGCTGGTGGCGGGCAGCGAGAAATTTACGCCTGCGGGCCAAAGCGAAGAAACCGACGGCCTGGTGCTCTACAGCGAGGAGCCGCTGGTTAGCGCTTACAACTTGCGTGGCGACTCTACGATGAACAGCCACTTTCAGCCGACATACACTGACCATCTTGAAGGTGCATTCTGGGTTGGGTCGGGCACGACTAAAACGGACCGTGGTGATTCTGATTGGGGTACATACCCGGATACTGACGGGACTCCGGACAACCCCACCAATGTCTACGCGAACCACTGGGGCGCGAGTAACTTGAGACAAGTGCTGAACGCTATTTATAACGGCTCGACGCTGACTGTGGATAACGAGGAGGCCACTTACGCTGGCTTTTTCACCGCGACCGAGCAAGGTTTGATGTCGGAGTCTACAATTAACACCTACGACATGCAGGGTGCCATAGTTGACGGCTTGGGCAACTACGTCTCCGGCGCGACGGGGTACACCACGGAGGACTATTTGTACGCGCCGCGGTATAATTCAAACCAGGCGTTAAACAGTTGGGAAAATAACGATAAAATAACTGTTGGAGGCTCCGATTCTTTGACCATCGATATTGCTCATTGGGGCGGCCGTTCTTGGCTGCGCTCGCCTAATCCTACGTATAGCGGTAACGCCCTCGTTGCTCTTCCCGGCGGCTCTGTCGGCACCTACGACGTGACCTCCGGTCCCCCTTCCATTTCTGCCGCCTTTCGGCTAAATCTGTCACCTGTCCTCTTTGCATCTGCAGCGTCAGCTGCGTCATCTGCCGAAGGCGGAAAATTTGAGGCGATTTCGGCCGACACCCCAATGACGCTGCGTGTGCATAAGTACTTACCAGACTTCACCGGCACCGCGACGCTGAGCACAGATAAGAAGTCCATTACGGTAAAAAATGCCGCTGCCGGCGATGTGCTGATGGTGCAGGGCGTGACCGAGGCCGGCGAAAACTGGTCCTACAGCAAGAAGGTGGGCAGCACCGGCTCGGCCACGGTTACGGCTAGCGATGTTGTGACAGCTTGCGGCACGGAGATTACCGGCTTTGCGCTGAGCGACTTCTTGAACTGCAACATTTGGCTGGAGCGCACCACCGGCAAGGAGGGCTGCACCGTAACCTACGCCAGCACGCCCATCGTGGCCGGCGCTGGTGAGGCTTCACCTTCGGCCTGCACACCCGAGGCCGTCTCCCAGCTAGACGCCACCTGCACCGAGCCTGGCCACCAGGCCCACTATAAGTGCTCCGTATGTGGTCAGCTCTTCAGCGACGCGACGGGAACAACTCCGATTGATAAGCCGGAGGGGATTCCTGCGACGGGGCACAACTCCAGCGGCGCTTGGCAAAAAGACGAGACACACCACTGGAAGGTTTGCGGTACTTGCTCAGATAAACTCGAAACTGCCGAGCACACCTGGGACAGCGGCACTGTTACAACTCAGCCCACACCAAACACCCCAGGCGTGGAGACCTACACGTGCTCGGTGTGCGGCCAAACGAGAACAGAAACGATTCCAAAACTTGACGGTGACGACATACAAGACTTTCGTCCTGATGGCACCACTGACCCGACTACCTGGGGTTCTGCAGTTACCCGCGGCGACATTCCGCATTGGGTCGCTGCGGACGGCACAACAAGCGTACAAGTTCCAGCGGGCAATGGCATTATTTGGCTAAAGGAGGATTCCGACGGCACAAGCGCCTGGTATGGCCTCGATAATTCTGCGGGCGTTTTCGCGGAGGGCTCGCGGTTCTGGGTTCGTTGGCTCAGCAAAAAGTCTGACCCCACGTTGTGGCAATATTACTACGATAAGTTCGACACCGAGCACAAAACCGACGTCGAATCGGACAATTTATGGATTTTCCTAATCGGCGTTACCGCGCCGGATGGCACAGAGTACACAGATTTCGGCACGGAAGTTCCGCTTTATATACAAAAAGGCCCTGATTGGGACGGCAATGACATTAGGTCTGTTTTCATCTCAGGTGCCTCCGATGAGGTTTTGCTGAGCCACTTCCACGGCACGATGGATTACCCCGAATCTGCTCTCCATCCTGCTGCTGAATTTTACAAAATAATGCTCTCGCACTTCTCACCATACGCCATCTTCGACGAGCTCTCCGATGCGGAAAGAGCTGCACTTGGGCTTCCCAGCACCGGCGACATCTCCACTGAATTGCTCATTTCCGGCCTCGCAATAGTGATTGTTTCATCGCTCGGCGTCATGCTACGGCTGATTACAAGCAAGAAGAAATTCGAGGAGTAAAGCTGAAAGCCCAGCACTAAAATTTAGTGCTGGGTTCGTTTTTTGTGCTTGCCATATTCCGCGGGAGTAATTCGTTTGTCAGTATAAATCTTTAGCGCGACATTGCCTGTGCGGTCTCCGCGCACAGAGTGTGACTTTTCCATCATTGCTTAGCTTCGGCCGCGTGGTTTAGCTAATTGTTTGCTCAAAACCTTAGCGCGACATTGCCTGCGCGGGCTCCGCGCCTACGCGCAGCGCTGAGTTTGCGTTACCCGCCATAAAAATCCTCACCATTTTTGCAATTTTAAATTATTATAGCATCAATACGCTTAATATT
>JAZQMR010000231.1:0-5079 GCA_045543505.1 Acutalibacteraceae bacterium
GGCCTTCGGCCACCCCAGAGCGCAACTTTGTTGGGCTCTGGGGTACAAAGAAAATAAAAAATTATTTTCTTTGGCCTCGCGGCCGCGGCTGAAGCTAAGCGAAAGGCTTTAAATTATGGCACTCTCGGTTGCGTTTATTACCTTGTAAATTCTGTGAAGTCTATTTTAACATGGGGCTGATGAAAATTAATTATCAAAAGTTACTTGACGAAAAAATTGAACAATTAAGCGCTACAACGACAAGACCATCGCTGTTACTGCACTGTTGTTGTGCGCCTTGCAGTAGTTATGTACTGGAGTACCTCGTACCTCATTTTGATATTACAGTGTTGTTTTACAATCCGAATATTTCACCTCAAGAAGAATATATATTCCGTCTAGAAGAGTTGCGTCGACTCATTTTTGAGATGGGTTTTTCACAAGAGGTTAAGCTTATAGAAGCGGAGTATGAGCCTAAAAAATTCGAAACACTTGCACGAGGCTTAGAGGATTGCAAAGAGGGCGCAGAAAGATGTTTTAAGTGTTACCGTTTGCGACTACTCAAGGCAGCCAAACTTGCAAAAGAGCAAAACTTTGATTATTTTGCAACGACGCTTACTGTTAGTCCGTACAAAAATGCAGACAAGCTTAATGAAATCGGGATGGAACTAGAACGAGAATATAATGTTAACTATTTGCGCTCAGACTTTAAGAAACGTGATGGTTACAAGCGCTCGATTGAACTGTCTAAAAAATATGGTTTGTATCGCCAAAACTACTGTGGCTGTCGCTATTCAGACCGATATACTAGGGAAGATCGCTAGAAGTGCAAATTTGATAAATCAACATCTTTATTACGAGTCTGTAATTGTTTTGCTGTAAGAATAAAAGGCACGTCAGCAGGGAATAGGCACGAGTTGCAAGTTGATGTGCAGTGTATTATGTATAAAGTCTCGTGAAATAACGAGTCTGCTCGTTCCCGTTTTTTATAAAAACCGAAAAGAAGGCTGAACTTTTTGTGGATTGTATTTGCGAAACTTGCAAGTAGAATAAATCATAATAGGAAATTTTGCGGATAAGATTTTGGGACGGGAGCTTTTTTGAGTTTAACCGTGCCGGCCGCGAGGCCAAAGAAAATAATATTTTCTTTGTTGCCCATAGCTCAACAAAGTTGAACTATGGGCTGGCCGAAGGCCCGTAGGGCCTTCGGCGCCTCGCGGTGCCCAAAAGCTTGCGTAGGACACTTCCCAACACACATAACGGTGGAAAAAATAATTTTTTTGTGCTACAATTGTAAAGATATTTGCATTTTTCAGGAGGATAAAATGAGTCTAAAAGCATCAAATAAGGTCGAAACAAACCGCTACGAGTTGCACGTTGAGGTCAGCGCGCAAGACTTCGAAAAGGCTGTGGATCGTGTATTTAAGAAGAACGCCAAGAAAATTTCGATTCCGGGCTTTCGCAAGGGCAAGGCGCCGCGGGCTTTCATTGAGAAGTACTACGGTGAGAATGTCTTCTATGAGGACGCCGTTAACGAGATTTATCCGGAGGCCATGGAGGAAGCTATCGAGGCGGCTGGCCTTGAGGTGATTAACGACAAAATCGACTTGGACGTAATCCGTCTCGGCAAGGATGGCTTTGAGTTTAAGGCTGTCGTGACTGTTAAGCCAGAGGTCGAAATCGAAGGCTATAAGGGTATTGAGGTTGAGCTCAAGCCGGTTGAAGTCACGGAGGAAGATATAGATAAGGAAATCGATCGCGTGCGTGAGAGAAATTCTCGCCTGGTTACGGTAGAGGATAGAAGCGCGCAGGAAGGCGACACCGTTATTTTTGACTTTAAAGGTTTCGTCGACGGCGAGGCTTTTGCGGGCGGCGAGGCCGAGAACTACAGCTTGAAGCTGGGTAGTGGCGAGTTCATTCCTGGCTTCGAGGAGCAAATGGTTGGACATAACACTGGCGAGGAGTTCGACGTTAATGTCACTTTCCCGGAGGTCTATCAGGAGGAATCCCTTGCGGGTAAGCCGGCGGTGTTCAAGATTAAACTCCATGAGATTAAGACTCGTGAGTTGCCGGAGCTCGACGATGAGTTCGTGAAGGATGTCAGCGAATTTGACACCTTGGCTGAGTATAAAGAAGACCTCAAGAAGCAGCTCTTTGACCTCAAAAAGAGAGAGGCCGATATGGCAGCCGACGACGAGATGATTGACAAGACCATCGCGTTGATGAAGGCTGAAATTCCGGCGGCTATGTTCGAGAACAAACTTGAGGAAATGCTGAACGAGTTTGGCCACAAGTTGCAATCTCAAGGCCTTAGCCTGGATTCCTACAAGAAGTACACGGGCATGACCGACGACGCATTTAAGGAGCACTTTAGGCCGCAGGCTGAGCGTCAAGTGAAGTTGCGTTTGGCGATCGATAAGATTGCTGAGATTGAGAACCTTGCGCCGACGCCGGATGAGCTCGAGGAGAAGTATAAGGAACTAGCGGAGCACTACAAATTGGAAGTCGACCAAATAAAGCAATTCGTTGACGCGAAAGGCCTAGCAAAGGACATCGCGGCGGAAAAGGCTGTCGACTTCTTACGTGAGCATCGCGTGAACAAATAATTCTTCAAGTTTGAATAAACTTGGAAAATGCTGTTAATTATTTATAGAGTGTGCTTTTTGGAGGGATTACTTTGAGTAACGAAAAAATGATCTCGATACCTTATGTCGTCGAGCAAACTAGCCGCGGCGAGCGTTCGTATGACATTTACTCGAGGCTGCTAAATGACCGAATCATCATGTTGACCGAGGAGGTTAACAATACGACGGCCAGCTTGATTGTCGCTCAAATGCTGTACTTGGAGGGGCAAGACCCGTCGAAGGACATCTTCTTCTACATCAATAGCCCGGGTGGCTCGGTGACCGACGGGTTGTCCATCTACGACACCATGCAGTACATTAAGTGCGACGTCTCAACGATTTGCATGGGCCTCGCGGCAAGTATGGGGGCATTCTTGTTGGCCGCCGGCACCAAGGGAAAACGCTTTGCGCTGCCGAACAGCGATATTATGATTCATCAGCCGAGCGGCGGTGCAAAAGGTCAGGCGACGGATATTATGATTCACGCCGACCACATTATCCAGACGAAAAAGCGCTTGAATACAATCCTGGCAGAGCGCACCGGACAGCCATTTGAGAAGGTCGCTCAAGATACCGAGCGCGACAACTTCATGACGGCCGATCAAGCTAAGGAGTACGGCATCGTCGACCAGGTTATATATAAGAGATAGGAATTGGTGATATTATGTCAACGAAGGATGAAAATAGGGGAAAGGATATTTGCTGCTCGTTCTGCAACAAGCCGCAGGATCAGGCCGCCAAGCTTATCGCGGGGCCGGGCGTGTACATCTGCGACGAGTGCGTGACTTTGTGTGTCTCGATACTCGAGGATGAGCTGCTGAAAAAGGGCAAGCAAATAGCTCAAGAGCTCGAGAAGGCGCAGAATGAGGAGATTAACTTGTTGCGCCCGAAGGAAATTAAAAAAATCTTGGACGACTATGTAATCGGCCAGGAGGCGGCAAAAATTGCGCTTTCTGTGGCGGTCTACAACCACTACAAGAGGATTTACTTCGGCAAAGAGGACGAGAATGATGCCGTTGAGCTTAAGAAGAGTAATGTTTTGCTGCTCGGGCCGACTGGCGTAGGAAAAACACTCCTCGCGCAGACCTTAGCCAAGGCGCTGAATGTACCGTTTGCCATAGCCGATGCAACCACTCTCACTGAGGCGGGCTACGTTGGCGAGGACGTCGAGAACATTCTTCTCCGACTGATTCAGGCTGCGGATTTCGACATCGAGAAGGCCGAGCATGGCATTATTTACATCGATGAGCTTGATAAAATCGCGAGAAAGTCGGAGAATCCGTCCATTACGCGAGATGTCAGCGGTGAGGGCGTCCAGCAAGCACTCCTTAAGATTCTCGAGGGAACTGTCTCAAATGTGCCGCCGCAGGGCGGAAGAAAGCATCCGCAACAGGAGTTCATTCGCATCGACACGTCGAACATTTTGTTCATCTGTGGCGGCGCCTTTGAGGGCCTTGAGAAGGTCGTTGAGAAGCGTACGGGTTCGTCGAGTATTGGCTTTGGCGCGGACATCAAGACCAAAAAGGAGCTCGACAAGACGCACTGGATGAAGGATGTTGTGCCGCACGATCTCGTGAAGTACGGCCTAATCCCTGAGTTGGTCGGGCGTTTGCCGGTCATCACCTCGCTGAGCGGCCTCGACAAGGAGTCGCTAGTGCGCATCCTCAAGGAGCCGAAAAATTCAATCTTGAAGCAGTATCAAAAGCTGTTTGCGCTCGACCGGGTTGAGCTTGAGTTCGAGGAGGCAGCACTTGAGGCCGTTGCGCAAAAGGCCCTTGACAGGGAGACCGGTGCTCGTGGCTTACGTGCCATTATGGAGGAAATTTTGTCCGGTTTGATGTACGAGGTGCCGGGCGACCATACCGTGGAGCGGGTCGTCATAACCGAGGGGACCGTCAGCGAAAAGGCCGATGCGCAGATTCTCCGCAACGAGACGCGTGTGCCGTTTAACATCACGGTGAATAACGACTCGAAAAGAAGAAGTTTTGTCTCATAGGTCATAGAGCGGCAAAAAATCGCGACTGTAACGCAATGTTGCAGTCGTTTCTATTAGAAGCTTGTTGGAGGATGTACATAAACATGAAATTAAGAGTTTGGCTAAATTGGTTTTTGATAATTTACTGTGTGGCGTTGCTAGTTTTTATGTTCTCAACGGATGAGCGGCCGTTTTGGTATGATGTTGCGTCGTTTTTGCCGGTTATAGTTCTTAGTGCGCAGTCGTGGTACTACTGGCGCAAGGAGCAGAAAACCGAGAACGTAGACGATAATGCAATAAAAGCGCTACTAAAAGATGGCCAGAAAAAAGAGGCCATATTAAAGGTTCGTGAGGATGGCCACTGTGGCTTGCTGAGCGCGATAATCTACGTTGGAGAAGTGGAAAAAGCGATGTCTAAGGATTGATACATAGGGAGCGACAAAGGTAAGATCTAGTGGCGCCGCGAGGCGCCGAAGGGCCCCACGGGGCCCGCGGGCCGGC
>JAZQMR010000232.1:0-4774 GCA_045543505.1 Acutalibacteraceae bacterium
AACCTGTAATCGAGAATAACAACGAGAACAACAATACTCAACCTGTAATCGAGAATAACAACGAGAACAACAATACTCAACCTGTAATCGAGAACAACGACGAGAACTAGCAAATATAAAAGGGCCCACACCAAGTGTGTGGGTTCTTTGCTTTGTATAAATATATACGTCTATGGCTGAATTTGGGCAAAAGAAAAACACGCGTAATGCGTGCTTTTTTGCGTTATTCGTTGTACATGCACAGCTCCGTGCCGGGGTAGTAGCGCGCGAGGATTTCCTTGTACGTGGCGCCGTTTTTAGCCATTCCGTTGGCACCCCACTGGCTCATGCCGACACCGTGGCCGTAGCCGCGCACGACGAACTCGATTTTGTCGTCGTGGATGTTCACATCAAAGTTAGCTGAGCGCAGTAGGAACAGCCAACGCAAGTCGATACCGGTCGCCGTCATTGAGCCGATTTTAGCCTCCAAAACCATGCCAGACGAGCTTCGCTTTGTTATCTCAATAAGCTCATTTTTGTCGTCAGAAAAGGTAATTTCAGGCCATTTATTTGCCGCCAAGGTTTTAATTTCATCAATGGAGAACTCCTTGCGCGAGAGGTAAGTCGGGACGTCTTTGTCCTCGGGGC
Organism: Acutalibacteraceae bacterium; assembly: GCA_045543505.1. Lineage (GTDB taxonomy): Bacteria > Bacillota > Clostridia > Oscillospirales > Acutalibacteraceae > CAG-557. Next base: position 628 of record JAZQMR010000232.1, read on the forward strand.
TGGGCACCGAACGCAGGAAGCTGTGGTTGCCGCCGAACACATTGATGACGTCTTCGGTGTTGCCGGAGGACATCGCGTGGAAATAGGCCTTGATGCACTCGCCGTCTTGCTTGAGCACCTCTCCTAGGACGGGGTCAACGGCTTCGCGTAGTCTTTGAGAATAGGCTTCGTAGTTTTCGCCCCAACGCTCTTTTCGCTGATCCTCGGTGATGTAGTACAGCCACTTCACGCTGTTGAGAGTAAAATCGGCCCCCTTTAGGTTCGGGTCCGGATTTTCATCTTGCACTGCTTTTTCATGAAGCATATATGTAAGAGCTGCCACGGCCTGCGCCCTTAGAGCTTCAATTTCGAAAAATGTTGGCATCTCTCCGGCAACAGTTCCGTAGGTGAATTCTCTCAGCGTGAGAGGGATGACTTCTCCTGTTTTCTCATCCAAGCACTTGAGTACGACTTGGTCTGCGTCAATTTTGCTCTTTTGTTTTTTATGCTTGTCTAAAGAGATTCTCGGCACTTCTGACGCGGAAGCGATGCCATTGTTGGGGATACAGGTGACTACCGGAATTGCCACCATAGATGCGAGCAAACCGGCCGCGAAGATTACTTTTTCTTTCATTTGCTGTTTGACCATCCTTTGAGGATAAAAATTAAAGGCTCAAAAGAGCCTTATACCATTATACTGTATTTTTTGGAGAAATACAACCATATTCATTGCATAAAAAACAATTTCAAGTAAGTATTTTAGCTTTAAGAGATAACCCCACCACCAACTACGACATCTCCGTCGTAGAAGACGACAGACTGACCTGGCGTAATTGAGCGTTGTTTGGCCTCGAATAGCACTTTAACTTCATTAGGAGATATTGGTATCAATTTTGCCTTTTCCGGCTGAGATTGATACCTTATTTTCGCTGTTATGGCCAACTCTTTTTCGAGGCTTTCAAAGGCTATAAAATTAAGTTTTGTCGCGATTAACTCATTTGAGTACTGCTCGCCCTCTTCGCCTAAAATAACCGTGTTTTCAGTTGAATTAAGCCCCACAACATACATTGGCTTGCCAAAAGTAACACCTAAGCCCTTCCTTTGTCCATTTGTATAATTCAAAATTCCGTTGTGTTTCCCAAGGATTTCTCCGCTCGTGTTGACAAAATTGCCGCCGTGATTGTCCACATTGAAATTCGCTTTGATGAAATCAACATAATTTGTATTTTTTATAAAGCAAATTTCCTGGCTATCTGGCTTATTGGCTATCGGCAAGTCGTGCTTCTCGGCAATTTCACGAATCTCAGTTTTCTCTAGCTCAGCCAAGGGAAACAAAGTATGTGCCAACTGCTTCTGCGTCAAGTTATATAGCACATAGCTTTGGTCCTTGCTGCTGTTCGCGCGCTTTAGGAGCCAACGATTTTTATCTTCATCAAACTCAATTCGGGCGTAGTGGCCGGTCGCGATGTAGTCAAAGCCGTGCTCCATCGCGTAGTCGAACATGGCGCCGAACTTTAGGAACTTGTTGCAAGCTATGCACGGGTTCGGCGTTCGACCGTTGCTGTACTCCTCGACAAAATACTCAATGACCTGCTTCTCGAAAATGTCCGTAAAATCCACAACGAGGTGCTCTATGCCCAGCTTTTCCGCGACACGACGCGCATCAGCTATGTCCTGCTCGTGGCTGAGACCGTACTTTTCTGGCTTTAGCTTCAATGTCACGCCGGTCACATCGTAGCCACTTTGCTTGAGGAGCAGCGCCGCAACCGACGAGTCAACGCCGCCACTCATGCCGACTAAAACTTTCTTTTTCGCCATATTTTTACGCCTTAGTTGACTCACCGGCGAAGCTCCACTTGACGCCCTGCGGGGTATCTTCGAGCACGATATTCCGGTTCTTCAGGTCATCGCGAATGCGGTCGGCGGTGGCCCAATCTTTGTTTTTGCGAGCCGTCTCGCGCTGCATGATTAGGTCCTCAATCTCGGTGTTGAGCGAGGCCTTTTTCTTATTGTTGTACACCAGACCCAGGACTCCAGCTAGCTCGTTGAACAGGTCGAGCGCAAATTGAATCGTCGAGCGGGAGGTGTCGCTTTTGGCGTTGATATGCGCATTTATGTCGCGAACCAGGTCGAACAGCACGGAGATGGCGTCCGCGGTGTTGAGGTCGTCGTCGAGAGCGTCGGTAAATTTCTTTTTATATGAGAATAGCCGTCCGCGCAGCTTCATCTCCGAGGCGTCCTCTTCCTTGAGTGTCCTGTCGGCCAAGAATTGCAGGTTGTCGCGGCAGGTGTACAGGCGCTCCAGCGAGGCGATGCACTGCTCGACGATTTCCTTGCTGTAGTTGATGGGGCTGCGGTAGTGCGACGAAATCATCAGGTAGCGGATGGGCTCGTAGCCGTACTGCTTAGCGACCTCGCGGACCGTGAAAAAGTTGTTGAGTGACTTCGACATCTTGCGGTTGTCGACGTTGATGTAGCCGTTGTGCATCCAGTAATTGGCCAGCGGCACGCCGTTGCAGCACTCACTCTGCGCGATTTCGTTCTCGTGATGCGGGAAAATTAAGTCCTGGCCGCCGCAATGGATGTCGATGGTCTTGCCGAGGAATCTGTTGGCCATCGCCGAGCACTCGATATGCCAGCCTGGACGCCCCTTGCCCCATGGCGATTCCCATGAGGGCTCACCGGGCTTCGCGGCCTTCCACAAGGCAAAATCCATTGGATCTTCTTTTTTCTCGTCAATGCTAATTCTCGCGCCGGCCTCCAAGTCCTCGAGAGGCTGCTGCGACAACTTACCGTACTTTTTAAATTGTCTTGCCCTAAAGTAGACGTCACCCTCGCGCGTCCGGTAGGCAAATTTCTTTTCAAGGAGCTGCTTTATCACGTTGAGGATCTCATCGATGTTGTCGGTGGCCTTCGGATGCATCGTCGCCTCCTTGATGTTGAGGCCGCGCGCGTCGATTTTGTACTCGGAGATGTACTTTGCGGCGACCGTCTTGTAGTCGGTGCCCTCCTCGTTGGCCTTCTTTATAATTTTGTCGTCGATGTCCGTGAAGTTCTGGATGTAGGTCACGCGAAGGCCCTTATATTCGAGGTATCTGCGCAGCACATCGAAGACGCACAACGGACGGGCATTTCCGATGTGAATGTAGTTATAGACCGTAGGGCCGCACGCGTAAATCTTGGCCTCGCTCTCTTTTATGGGCTGAAAATCCTCTTTCATACGCGTCAAAGTGTTGTATATTTTCATTTGTCGAGCTCCTTTTGCAAGATTTTTGGGAGTGCCAGCTAAACAACTAAAGGTGGTACAATCGGACGAAAATGAGGTCACAAATGTGTATAAGTACAAGAAATTTGGATCGTAATGGCCCAGCAACGTTACAATTTTAAAAGAGACCGTTTCCAGTTTGCACCGATTCTTCCCATTGTGCCATGTTTAATTATGGGAGTGCCCTAAGCGAGCATCTGACGGCCGCGAGGCGCCGAAGGCACGTAGGGCCTTCGGCCATACAAGAGCGCAACTTTGTTGGGCTCTTGTACACAAAGAAAATATTATTTTCTTTGGCCTCGCGGCCCGGCAGTGGCAGCAAGTCAATAGAAAATGCACATTCAGGGCACTCCTTGATTATTTAGCAGTCACCTCCAATTTTTGTAAATATAAAAATAAAAGCCGCCAAAGTTCTCCCGCCCGCAGGCAAAGAAAACAGAGGCGGCAAAGCAAGCTAATGCCACGGTTCCACTCTGATTTATCACTCAGAACGTCGTGTAACGGCGACGACCCCGCATAGAAATAGTCCTCACGCAAGTCAAGTGCAAAATGAGTTTCCTTCTACGTGCTAAAAAGTGCATTTCTCCGGGTGCCCGATAAAAAGTAATCTCAGCTACATACTTTCTCTCTGGTACCGCGCCCTCCCGGGTACTTCTCTTTCTCAACGCATTTAGCAATATATGAACATTGTACACGATGGTTGAGGTGAATGCAACAGGTGGAGGGGGGAGTGTCCTAAGGGAGAATTTTCCCTTGGGGTAGATGCCCCAGCTGGGCCGCGAGGCCAAAGAAAATAAAATTTTCTTTGTGACCCAGCGCTCAACATTGTTGAGCGCTGGGCTGGCCGAAGGCCCTACGGACCTTCGGCGCCTCGCGGCCGCCAGCTGCTAGATTAGGGCACTC